>CANBTQ010000236.1 GCA_947372425.1 Comamonadaceae bacterium
CGCACAGCGCGCAGACGCTGCTGCTGGTGGACAGTGTGCTGCAGGGCCGGCCGCTGGACCTGCTGCTCAACACCCATTTGCACAGCGACCATGTGGGGGGCAATGCGGCCTTGCAGGCACGTTACCCCGCGATGCAGACGCTGATCCCGCCGGGCCACGCACCGTACGTGGCGGACTGGGATACCGAGAAGCTGACCTACAAGCCCACCGGCCAGAATTGCCCGCAGTTCCGCTTTGACGCCACGCTGCAGCCGGGCACCGAGATACGCCTGGGCGATCTGCCCTGGCAGGTGCATGCCGCGCCGGGCCATGACAGCCATTCGGTCATTCTGTTTGAGCCGCAGAGCCGCACACTGGTGTCAGCCGATGCGCTGTGGGAGCGCGGCTTTGGTGTGGTGTTCCCGGAGCTGGAGGGTGATGATGCCTTCCATGAAGTGGCAGCGACGCTGGATGTGATCGAGGCGCTGCAACCACTGCTGGTCATCCCCGGCCACGGCGCGCCCTTTACCGATGTGGCCCCGGCGCTGGCCCGTGCGCGCCAAAGGTTGGACGGTTTTGTGGCCGACCCGGCGCGCCATCTGCAACACGCCGCCAAGGTGCTGCTCAAGTTCAAGTTGCTGGAGTTGCAAAGCGTCAGCCTGCAGGATTTGCAGGCCTGGGCCGAAGCCACGCGCTATGTCGCCAGGCTGGTGGCCAGGCAATATGCGGGTCACACGCTGGCCGAGGCGCTGGCCGTGCTGGTGCAAGACCTGGTGCGCGCCGGGGCCGCCACATTGGATGGCACACAACTGCACAACGCGTAAGACAATACAAGCCACACACAGGAGACAAGCATGCCGATTACCAAAGGATTCCGCGCCCTCGTCGACGAGGCGATGGCCCAGGTCACCACCTATTCCGTGGCCGAGGTGCAGGCCCGCCTTGCCGACCCGGCGGTACAGATCGTGGACATCCGCGACGTCCGGGAACTCGCCGAGGGCACGGTGGTCGGCTCCTTCCATGCACCGCGTTGCATGCTGGAGTTCTGGGTGGACCCGGAGTCGCCCTACCACAAGAAGATTTTTGCCAACGAGGCCAAAGAGTTCATCCTGTTCTGCGGCGCCGGCTGGCGCAGCGCGCTGGCCACCAAGACCCTGCAGGACATGGGCATGAGCAATGTGGCCCATATCGACGGCGGCTATACCGAGTGGGTCAAGCAAGGTGCGCCCACGGAGACGCTGGAGCAGCAAAAGGCCAAGCGCGCCGCCAAGGCATGAAGGTACTGGATACGCAGCAACTATGCCCATGCGGACGTCTGCGCGGTGCCGGCCAAGCGGGCAAGCCGCTGGCCTATGGCAGCTGCTGCGGGCGCTGGCTGGAATCCCCGTCCGCTGCGCCGCCCGATGCCGAGACTCTGATGCGCTCGCGCTACAGCGCCTTTGTGCTGGAGCGCGAAGCCTATCTGCTGCACAGCTGGGCCGCCAGTCACCGGCCTGAGCGCATTGAATTCGAACCCGGCGTGAAGTGGTTGGGCCTGGATGTGCGTGCGCACCGCCAGACCGGTGAAGCCAGTGCCGAGGTGGAATTTGTAGCCCGTCAGAAGCCGGCCCATGGCCCGGCGCTGCGCCTGCACGAACGCAGCCGCTTTGTGCGTGAAGCCGGGCGCTGGCTGTATGTGGATGGAGATGCCCTGTGAGATTTGATGCCGTGTTGTTTGATTGCGATGGTGTGCTGGTGGACTCGGAGGGCATCACCAACCGCGTGTTGCGCGACATGCTGGACGAGCGTGGCTGGGCCATGTCGCTGCAGCAGTGCATGGACCTGTTTGTGGGCAACACGGTGACCGACAAGCGCAGCGAGATCGAGGCACGCACCGGTTTGCCCTTGACGCAGGACTGGTTGCTGGCATTCCGCGAGCGGCGCAACGCGGCGCTGGTGGCCGATCTACAAGCCATTCCCGATATTCACCAGGCCGTGAAAGCCGTGCACCAGGCTACGGGCGGGCGCATTGCCTGTGCTTCGGGGGCAGACCGCTTCAAGGTCGAGATGATGCTCACGCAAGTGGGCCTGGCGCAATACTTTGCCGGCAACATCTTCAGCGGCCACGAGATGCCGCGCTCCAAACCCTTTCCCGATGTGTACCTGGCTGCTGCAGCCCACCTGGGTGTGGACGCCGCCCGCTGCGCAGTGGTGGAAGACACCACCACCGGTGTGCGTGCTGGCGTGGCTGCGGGTGCTACCGTATTTGCCTACGCGCCCTGGGGCGACGGGCAGGCCCTGCGCGATGCGGGCGCACAGCGGGTGTTCGGCGGCATGGCCGAACTGCACGCGCTGCTGTGTTGAGCCACCCTTGGCGCGGTGGCATGAATGGCCGATTGCGCCAGTCCCCACCGTAACATTTCTTTACCTTGTCACGCGCCGCTGCGCGCGAGGGCACACCTATACTGCCCTGCCACCTGCGCATGAATCCTTCGATCCACCGCCGGTGCCTGTACCACTGAGCGGAGGATTTACATGTCGGGTTGGCGCTTGATGGCCTTGCTGGTGCCCACGGCTTTTGCGCTGTGCGGGTGTGCGACGGTGACCACCGGAACCCGGCAACCCATTGAAGTGCTGGTGCAAGGTGCCGATGTCAGCCACTGCACCCTGCAACGGTTGGGCTACGCGCCGGTTGATGTGGAGAGTGGCAAAGCCATCTCCATCCCGCGCGGCGATGCGCCACTCACTGCGCAATGCGCCAGTACCGGCTTTGACACCACCAGCGTTACTGTGCAGGCCCAGGTGCAGGACCGGGCCAAATACGAATTGCCCATGGGCATGTTGATCGACTACCTGTCGGGTGCGCGGTATGCGTATCCGTCACAGGTGACCGTGACCTTGACGCCGGCCGCCGCCTGGGATGGCAAGCGTCCCCTGCCCAATCCCTGAGGCCGGCGCACAGCCGCATCACGATTTGCGTGAGCCTGCCAGCAACAGCACCACGCCGGCACCCAGGGCAACAAAGCCCGCCCACAAGGGGATGTTGACGCGCTTTTGCTCCGTCACCAGCAGATGGACCGGCCCGATGTTGGCTGCCTCGGTTGCGCTGGTGTAGCTGAAGCCGCCATAGGCAACGCCCAGTGCGCCAGCCACGATCAGCAGAACGGCGATGAATTTCAGGGTGTTCATGGGGGGCTCCGGTTACAGGGGGCCGCGGCCGCGGATCAGACGCAACAGCACCATCACGACGGCAATTACCAGCAGCACGTGGATGAATCCGCCCAGGGTATAGGCCGACACCATGCCAAGAGCCCACAGTATGAGTAAGACGATTGCGACAGTTTCCAGCATGGGGTGCCTCTTTATGGGTGATGAAAAACTGCAGTTTCCAATGCCAGGGCCAGTCCCGTCGGTGCGTTGGCGCACGGTCTGGCAGCCATCCGGTTTCAGGCGTGCGCCGCCAGCACGCTGGCCCGGGCCACTTTCACGCTGATGGAGCGAGGGCTTGCTACGCTGTCTGTGAGCCGGCCCGCCGCAGCGCATCCGGCGTCTGCCCGGTCCAGCCCTTGAAGGCGCGCAGAAAACTCTTCTCGTTGGTGAAGCCGACGCGCTCGGCAATCTGTTTCAGCGGGCGCTGTGTTTTGAGCAGCAGCTCAAGCGCCAGTTCGCGCCGCACCGCGTCCTTGATGGCCTGCAGGCTGCTGCCCTCGTCCTTGAGTTGCCGGTGCAGGCTGCGCACCGAGAGGTTCAGGCGCTCGGCCAGCGTGTCGGCGCTGCGCAATATGGCGGCGTCCTGGCGCAGCAGCTGGCGCGCCTTTTCCACCAGCAGGCGGTCGCGGCGGTAGGGGCGCACGGTGAGCAGCAGGGCGCGCTCCAGCATGCGCTGCAGGGCGGCCTCGTCGCGGCGCAGGGGCAGTGTGAGGTAGAGCGCGTCGAACTGCAGGCTGTTGGTGTCGGCGTTGAAAGTGCAGGGGCCGTCGAACAGCACGCCATAGCTGCTGCGGTGCCTGGGCGGCGCATAACGCAGCGTGGTTTGGCGCAGGGCTATGCGCGAGTCGCTCAGCCAGCAGGCCACGCCCAGCGCATTGCGCAGCACCGAGACGATGCAGAACTCGCGCAACGCGTGCATCTCGCTCGGGAGCCTGGTCTGCTCTGATAGAACAAGGCTGGCCACGCCATCCTGCTCCCTGATCTCCAACCGGATGCTTTCGGTGAGCAGGTTGTGGTGGCGGCACCAGCGCTTGAGCGCCACGCCCAGCGTGGGCGCGGTGAGCGAGGCGCGCACCAGCATGCCGTAGCTGCCCCAGGGCAGCGGCCGCTCAAACCAGCCCAGGGCCTCGTCGTCCAGCTCGCGCATGGCCAGGCCGGAGGCCAGCTCAAACTGCAGGGCGGTGATGCGGCCGTTGGGCCTCTTCAAAATGGCTGGCGCAATTTGTGCCTGCTCCAGCATCGCAGCCGGACTCATGCCGCGCCGGGCGTAGGCCGCCAGAATCGCATGGACAAAGGCCACCGGCGTCTCGGCACGTCCGAGCGCGGAGCCGGGCAGGGTGCTCAGGGCGGTGAGCGGGGTGGATGCTGCCTTCATGGCTGGCATTGTGGCAGGATTTGCAACCGTACTGGCGCCCTTTCTGGCGGGTATCGGCCTATGCTCGGCCGAACGCTTACCGCCATTGAAAGACTGCCCATGCCCGCTCTGGAATCCAAGCTCAATCCCCGCTCGGCTGACTTTGTCGCCAACGCCAACGCCATGCGCGTCATCGTGGCCGATCTGAATGCGCAGATCGACCGGGTGGTGCAAGGCGGCGGTGAGGCCGCCCGTGCCAAGCACATTGCCCGTGGCAAGCTGCTGCCGCGCGACCGCGTGGCCATGCTGCTGGACCCCGGCACGCCGTTTCTGGAACTGGCGCCCCTGGCCGCCTTGGGCCTGTACCCGGACCGCGACGGCAGCGACAGCGCGCCCGGTGCCGGACTGATTGTGGGCATTGGCCGCATCAGCGGCGTCGACTGCATGGTGGTCTGCAACGATGCCACCGTGAAGGGCGGCACCTATTACCCGATGACGGTGAAGAAACATTTGCGCGCCCAGGAAGTGGCAGCGCAAAACAATCTCACCTGCGTCTATCTGGTGGACTCGGGCGGCGCCAATCTGCCCAACCAGGACGAAGTGTTTCCGGACCGCGACCA
>CANBTQ010000237.1 GCA_947372425.1 Comamonadaceae bacterium
CCCGGCTGCACGCCAGTATCCTGATGGCCGGCCGTTTCGCCGAAACCCTGTAAACCATTCAATTCCCCCGGAGCAGCACCATGGCCACCAAAAGCGTATTGAATGATTCCAAGCAAGTCGAGCGCGCCGTCGCCCTGATTAACCTGGGCGCGCGCCTACAGGTGTTGGAAAGCGAAACCGACCTGTCCTACGAGCGCCTGTTGCGCCTGTACAAGGAAGTGGCCGGGCGTTCACCCAGCAAGGGCCAACTGCCCTTTTCGACCGAATGGTTCCTGACCTGGCAGCCCAATATCCATGCATCGCTGTTCCAGAACACCTATGCCTACCTGACCAAGGTGAGCGCGCTGGAAGACATTGACGCCATCATGAAGGCCTACAAGCTCTACACCGAGCAGATCGCGGCCTGCGGCGTGGAGCCCCTGCTGTCCATCACCCGCGCCTGGCGCCTGGTGAAGTTCATCGACAACAACATGCTGTCCATGACCAAGTGCAGCAAGTGCGGCGGCCACTTTGTGTCGGAAGCCTACGAGAACAGCCGCCACTTCGAGTGCGGCCTGTGTTCGCCACCGGCACGCGCCGGCAAGGGTACCGGCGGCGGCGGCATTCTGCTGCATTGAATTAAAGTGTGACTGCGGCAGGACGATATGATGGGGTGAGGCCCTGAAAAGCCTCTCTAATCAACCTATGGGCCCCAAGGCCTCGCTGTCACAATGCCGCTATGTTTGTAATCGTTGGCTGGGTTATCGTTATAGGTTGCGTGTTTGGCGTGTTCATTGCGCACGGCGGCAACATCGGTGTGGTGCTGCACGCCCTGCCCTTTGAGCTGATCACCATTGGCGGCGCCACCGCTGGCGCCTTTGTGGCCAACAACCAGATGAAGGTCATCAAGGCCACCATGAAGGGCCTGGGCTCCTGCTTCAAGGGCAGCAAGTACAGCAAGGCGCGCTACATGGACCTGCTGGCCCTGATGTACGACATCCTGCAAAAGGCCCGCAAGGAAGGCTTGATGGCGATTGAAGGCGATGTCGAAAACCCGCACGAATCCGCCATCTTCAAGAAATACCCCTCTGTCGGCCATGACCACCATGTGGTGGAGTTCATCACCGACTACCTGCGCATGATGGTCTCGGGCAACCTGAATGCCCACGAGATCGAGTCGCTGATGGACAGCGAAATTGACACCCACCACCACGAAGCGCACTCGGCGGTCGCCGCCTTGCAGCGCGTCGCCGGTGGCCTGCCCGCCTTCGGCATTGTGGCCGCGGTGCTGGGTGTGGTGAACACCATGGGCTCGGTGGGTCAACCGCCGGCGGTGCTGGGCGGCATGATCGGCTCGGCTCTGGTCGGTACCTTTCTGGGCATTTTGCTGGCCTACGCCTTTGCCGAACCGCTGGCCGGCATCCTGGAGCAGAAGGTCGAAGAAGGCGGCAAGGAGTTGCAATGCATCAAGACCACGCTGCTGGCCAGCATGCAGGGCTACAACCCCTCCACCGCCATCGAGTTCGGCCGCAAGGTGCTGTACTCCACCGAGCGCCCCAACTTTACTGAACTCGAAACCTTCGTGAAGAAGAAATAAGACCATGGAAGCCTGACCATGGCAGGGGACGCCAAGAAACTTCAGCCGATCATCATCAAGCGGGTCAAAAAAGGCGGCCACGCGGTGCATGGTGGTGCCTGGAAGATTGCCTATGCCGACTTTGTGACCGCCATGATGGCCTTCTTTCTGCTGATGTGGCTGCTGGGCAGTACCACCGACGGCGACAAGAAAGGCATTTCCGATTATTTTCAATCGCCGGTCAAGGTGGCCCTGGCAGGCGGCTCCGGCTCCGGCTCCAGCAACAGCCTGCTCAGTGGCGGCGGCAATGACCTGACGCAAAGCGCCGGCCAGACCGCCAAATCGGATGGTGAGGACAAGAAGGCCCGCAAGGTGGCCACCGAGCGCTTCCGCCAGACCGAGGCCAAGGCCGACTCGCGCCGACTCTCGGCCTTGAGCGCCAAGATTGCAGCAGCCATCTCCAACAACAAGAAACTCTCCGAATTCAGCAACCAGATCAAGATGGAGATCACGCCCGACGGCCTGCGCATCCAGATCGTGGACGACCAGAAGCGACCCATGTTTGACAGCGGCAGCGCGTCGGTCAAGCCCTATATGCGCGACCTGCTGCGCGAAATCGGCGTGGCCCTGATGGATGTGGAAAACAAGATCAGCCTGGACGGCCATACCGACCGCCAGGCCTACGGCAGCCCGCTGGGCTACAGCAACTGGGAGCTGTCAGCCGACCGGGCGAACGCCACCCGGCGCGAGCTGATGGCCGCCGGCATGCCGGAAGACAAGCTGGCACGCATCGTGGGCATGGGCTCCAGCATTCCCTTCGACCCGGACAACCCGACCGCCGCCAGCAACCGGCGCATCAGCCTGCTGGTGATGACCAAGGAAGCCCAGGAGCGGCTGCTGGGCACCGGTGGCTTGCCGGTGGATGCCGGACCGGACGGCGAGCCGGCCGCCACCGACGCAAAATCGCCACCTTGATGATCGAAAATTTCGGTCATACTCATACACAACAGAAAAATCGACCTCGAAAGAGCTTGTCATGTCCAAAGAATTACG
This sequence comes from Comamonadaceae bacterium, assembly GCA_947372425.1. Lineage (GTDB taxonomy): Bacteria > Pseudomonadota > Gammaproteobacteria > Burkholderiales > Burkholderiaceae_C > Allorhodoferax. The sequence continues at coordinate 2,609 of CANBTQ010000237.1, forward strand.
CTTTTTAATCGTTGATGACTTTTCCACGATGCGCCGTATCGTGCGCAATCTGCTCAAGGAGAGCGGCTATGCCGATGCAGATGAGGCGGAAGACGGCGTCATCGCCCTGCAAAAGCTGCGCAACAGCACCTTCGACTTCGTGGTCAGCGACATCAACATGCCCAATATGAACGGCTTCCAGTTGCTGGGAGAGATCAAGAAGGACGAGAAGCTCAAGCACCTGCCGGTGCTGATGGTGACGGCCGAAGCCCGCAAGGAAGACATCGTGATGGCCGCCCAACAGGGTGCCGCCGGTTACATCGTCAAGCCCTTTACCAAGGCAACGCTGGAAGACAAGGTCAACAACATCCTGACCAAGCTGGGCCTCAAATAACATGGCCGCGCCAGACACCACTCCCGCCGATGCAGCGCCCGTAGCCATGGATGTGCACCAGCAGATTGGTGCCCTGACGCGACAACTGCATGACTCCCTCAATGGCCTGGGCCTGACCGCCAAGGTGCAGAACTGGGCCGGCGAACTGCCGGATGCCAAGAGCCGCCTGTCCTACATTGCACGGCTCACCGGCGAGGCCGCCGAAAAGGTGCTCAACCAGGTGGACCAGGCCAAGGCCCAGCACGACTTCATCAAGACCGAGACGCACCGCATCGGCCAGCTCATCGTCCAGGACCCGGTGGCCGCCGTGGCCAAGGGCCACGTGATGAACTTTATTGAAGATGTGGACAAGGCCAGCCGCGCCGTGGACGACCACCTCACCGCCATCATGATGGCGCAGGACTTCCATGACCTCACCGGCCAGGTGATTGCCAAGGTGGTGAACCTGGCGGCCACCATCGAAGAACAACTGGTGCAGTTGCTGATCCAGACCGCACCACCCGAAGCGGTGGTCAAGGCGCCCGCCGTGCACGAGCCCTATGTGCCGGCACTGGACGGCCCCGTGGTCAAGACCGACGACAACCCGGATGTGGTGACCAACCAGTCCGAGGTCGACGACCTGCTGGCCAGTCTCGGCTTCTAGCGGTATTTGAACAAGCGGCCTTTCCACCCGCTATTCGGCCTTTAGTTTCGGAAGGGCCTCACGACAATGGTGTGAACCACTCTACGTTCACCCCATGGAATCCGGCAGCCAAGATCGCAACCTACCCGCCTCGCAGCGCAAGCTCCAAAAAGCGCGCGACGACGGCCAGGTCAGCCGCTCCGAAGACCTCTCCCACCTCGCCGTGCTGGGTGCCGGTGGTCTGGCGGTGCTGGTGCTGGCGCCCCATCTGTTTGACCAGCTGCGCCGTGACATGGGCCGCCAACTCACGTTTGATGCCGGCATCCTCAAATCCACCCTGACGGTTTTCCCGCGCCTCAATGACGCTGTCATGGTGGGCCTGGCCGGCAGCGCCGCCTTTGCCGCCATCGTCATGACCGCCTCCATCCTGGCAGCGGTGGCGTCTGGCGGCTGGGTTACCAGCCTGAAGCCGCTGATGCCCGACTTCAGCCGACTCAATCCGCTCTCGGGTTTTGCCAACCTGCTGAGCAAGAAGAAGCTGATCACCACAGGCAAGATGCTGGTGATCACCAGCGTGCTGTTTGCCATTGCGGCTGTCTTTCTGCGCAATGGTCTGGTGCCGGTCGCCGCGCTGGAGTTGCAGCCCTCGGCCTCGGCCGTGGCACACCTGACGCAATGGATTACCGGTGGTCTGGGCCTGATGCTGCTGGTGCTGCTGCTGGCCGCCATGGTGGATGTGCCCCTGCAGAGCTTTCTGCACAAGGGCGAAATGAAAATGTCGCACCAGGAAGTGAAGCAGGAAGGCAAGGAAAACGACGGCAACCCGCAGATGAAGCAGAAGATGCGGCAAAAAATGCGCGAGACGGCCAACAAGAGCAGCATCACCGCCGTGCCCAAGGCCGACTTTGTGGTGATGAACCCGACCCACTTTGCCGTAGCCATTCGCTATGACGAGGCCAGCATGTCGGCACCGCAGGTGATCTCCAAGGGTGCCGACCTGATGGCGCTGAAGATTCGCGACATTGCCAAGAACCATTCCATCCCGGTGCTGCAGTCGCCCATGCTGGCGCGGGCCCTGTATGCCAATGCCGAGCTGGACCGTGACATCCCCTCGGCCCTGTACGGCGCCGTGGCGCAGGTGCTGGCCTATGTCTACCGCCTGCGCGCTGCGCTCAAAGGCACCGGACCCATGCCGGACGAAGTGCCGCAGCCCTTTGTACCGCCGGAACTCGATCCGCAATCCAAAACCCTGAAGGCGGTTAACGCATGAACACCCAACTGAAAAGCCTGCAGACCTGGTACAGCCAGAATGCCGGCGTCGTCCAGGGTGCTGCCGCCCCCATGCTGGTGGTGGCGATTCTGGCCATGATGGTGCTGCCACTGCCACCCATGGTGCTGGACGCCTTCTTCACCATCAACATCGCCGTGGCGCTGATGGTGATGATGGTGGCCGCCTACATGGTGCGTCCGCTGGACTTTGCCGCCTTCCCCAGTGTGCTGCTGCTGACCACGCTGATGCGCCTGTCGCT
>CANBTQ010000238.1 GCA_947372425.1 Comamonadaceae bacterium
ACACGCACCAGGGCAATGCCCATGCCGCCGGCGGCGGCGTCGCACATCAGCCCGATGTCATTGAACTGCGAGCCCTCCACCGGCTCCGGCCAATCCAGGCCGTTGGCGGCAAACCAGGTGCGCCAGGGCTCCAGCGGGCTGCGCAGCAGGGCCACGCCCTCCAGATCCTGCGCCGTCACAAACGGCCCGTGTTCGCGCACAAAGGCGGGGGACGCCAGGGGTGTGACTTCGTCCTTGGTCAGGCAGACGTATTCCAGGTCGGCATAGCGGCCGGGGCCAAAGCGTACGGTCAGATCGGCGTCCTCGGCCACCACGTCCAGCAGCGGGATGGAGACCTGCAGCGTGAGGTCGATTTCCGGATAGGCCTCGGTGAACTGGCGCAGGCGCGGCAACAGAACGCTGCGGGCAAAGGTGGGCGTGACGGCCAGACGCAGTTTGCGCTTGCCCGGCATGGCCGCCGAGCTGGGAAACTTCTGCAGTATGGACAGGCCCTCGCGCACATGGGCCAGGTATTCGCTGCCCTCGACGGTGAGGGAGAAGTCGGCCCGACCGAACAGCTTGGTGCCAATGATTTCTTCCAGCTGGCGCACCCGGTGGCTGACGGCACTGGGCGTGACATGCAGTTCCTCGGAGGCCTGCGTCACGCTGCGCAAGCGCGCCAGCGCCTCAAAGGTCAACAGGCACTGGATCGGAGGGATGCGGGCGGTACTCATGCGCTAACTATAATTCGCGGCCCGCCCCGCTGTCCCCATACTTTCCCGAGGAACTGCCATGTCCGACTCCCTAGCGGTGCTGCCGCAGTACCTCCTGCCCAAAAAAGCACTGACTATTTTCGCCGGCTGGGTAGCCGGCGCCCAGGGCGGCGGCTTCACCACCGCGCTGATCCGCTGGTTTGTGAAGCGCTACAACGTCAACATGGCCGAGGCCGCCGTGCCCGACATCAGCCGCTACGCCAGCTTCAACGATTTCTTCACCCGCGCCCTGAAGGACGGCGCCCGCCCGCTGGCTGTTGCCGATTACCTGTGCCCGGTGGATGGCGCCATCAGCCAGATCGGGAGGATTGAGGGCGAGCAGATCTTCCAGGCCAAGGGCCATCGCTACAGCACCACGGCGCTGGTGGGCGGCGATGCCACGCTGGCCGCGCAGTTTCAGGACGGCAGTTTTGCCACGCTGTACCTGAGTCCGCGCGACTACCACCGCATCCACATGCCCTGCGACGGCAACCTGCGCCGCATGATTTATGTGCCGGGTGATCTGTTCTCGGTCAACCCGACAACGGCGCGCGGTGTGCCGGGGCTTTTCGCCCGCAACGAGCGCGTGGTCTGCGTGTTTGACTCGGCCGAGGGCCCGTTTGTGCTGACCCTGGTGGGTGCCACCATTGTGGGCAGCATGGCCACGGTCTGGCATGGCCAAGTGAACCCGCCGCGCAGCCCGCAGATCTGCGAATGGCAGTACGAGGCCGGTCAGGTTGCTTTCAAGAAGGGTGCGGAGATGGGGCGCTTTCTGCTGGGCTCCACCGTGGTGATGCTGTTTGGCAGGAACCGCCTGGCCTTCAACCCCGAGTGGAGTGCCACACGGCCCATCCGCATGGGCGAGGCCATGGGCAACAAGCCCGCTTAGTCCGGCGGACCGTCCCGCCGGGTGGCAGGCTGGTGCAGGCTAATGCACGACCACCGGGTTTTGTGCCAGTTCGGCGTAACGCTCCAGCGTGTCTTCCACTTCTTCCTGGGTCGGGGTGTTGACCTGCCAGGCCACGATGTGCTGCTGGAACAATTCGGCCCAGGAGCCGTCCAGATAGACCTCTTTGCCGGCCCGCTTGTCCACGATCTCAAAGCCATGGCGCAAGAGCATGGGCAGCATCTGCGCACCGTGCTCCGACTTGCTGGCACCCGAGGGGTGTTGTGCGTCCGTTGCCGGGTTGGCCAGCATATGGGTGACGGAGAAGGTCTCTGAATCGTAGAGGGTGTGCATGGCGGCTCGCTTTCCTGGGTTGCTTAGCAATTGGAGGCTGGCTGTCTGGATTCAAGCCTAACAGGAAACGCCCGTTCAACCGGTCCTCATTGCGGCTTTTGTGACTTTCGCCACAGCAGGTCGGCAAATGCGCCATTGGCCTCGGTAATGCGCAGGCGTGCCGGCAGGTAGCCCAGCTCGGGCGCCAGCCAGACTTCGATGCGCTGCCCGTATTCCGCCGTGGGCTCTTTGGTGAACTTGAGCACGCTGAGCGTGCCGCCCGGCAGTTCCATCGGCTCCAGCGCGCCCACGCCAAAGTTCCAGACCTCGGCATTGTGGGCATCGGCCGCCTGAAAACGCACCGTGCTGCCGGGGCTGAAACGCGTCGCCTCGCCGGCCACCAGGGCGCCGAGTTGCAGATACGCACTGAGTTTGTCCTGGGCGCCCGCCTGCAGGGGGATGTCGGGGTTGTTGGCGCTGAACGAGATGATGCCCTTGTCGCGCTGGAAGTGGGTGGCGAGTTCGGCCCCGCGCGGCTTGTCGCCAAAGCGGGTGGGTTGCAGGCCGGAATCGGTCAACTCGCCTTTGCTGGTCCAGGTGCGCACGCGAAAGCCGAAGGCTGAAATTTCCAGGCGCGCGTTGTATTGTTTGCCATCGGGCAGCCAGTCCAGCTCTGCGGTGGCGGCGTACTTGATGAAGCCGCGTTCTTCACCTTTGCCGTCGTACAGCAGTTGCACTGCCGGTGGCAACTGCAGCTTGCCGGGCGGCGGGGTGGTGGGTGCGACCTCTGCCGCTGCCGCAGTGGCGGTCGGACTGCCTTTTTCAGGCAATTGCCGATTGCCGGTTTCGGACGGCGCAATTGCCGGGGCGGCCGCGTTGCTCTCCATGGGTGCGGCTGTTGGGGGCGCGGAGGTGCCTGGGCTGGTGGCGGACTGGTCTGCGGCAACTGGCACCGCCGGTCTGATGCTGCGCGCGGGCATGGTCGGGCGCTTGCGGGGCACCGGTGTCTGCAGATCCGCTGCGGGCGCGAGGGTGCGGGTTTCAAAGCTGGCGGTGCTCACACCGGGGCTGCTGGGCGCGGACTGACCCGCCGCCAGCTGGATCACCGCCGGAATGCCGCGCAGCAGCAGGCTGTGGGCCAGGGCCACCAGAACGGTCAGCACCAGCAACCTGGCCCACAGCGGTTTGCGGGCGGACGGCGACGGGGCGGGGGATGCTGGCATGCAGGGGTGTGGGTTGGGAGCAGGTTTACTGCTTAACGGTTGAACGGAAGTTTATGGGGACAGGCGCCCGGCCAAGCCCAAGTGCAGCGAAAATGCCCGCATGAAACTCGCAACCTACAAAGACGGCTCGCGCGACGGCCAACTCGTCGTGGTGTCGCGCGACCTCACCCAGGCCCATTACGCCTCCCATATTGCCAACCGGCTGCAACAGGTGCTGGACGACTGGAACTTTCTCTCGCCCCCGTTGCAGGACGTTTTTGATGCCCTCAACGCCGGGCGGGCCCGCCATGCCTTTCCGTTTGATCCGGCCCAGTGCATGGCACCACTGCCGCGTGCCTTTCAGTGCGTCAGCGCCACGGCCTATACCAGCCATGCCGAATTGCTGCGCAAGGCGGCCGGATCTGCCGAGGCGGAAGATGCGCGGTCTGCCGGACCGGCGCTGGTGCAACTGGCCGGCGACACCCTGCTGGGCGCGCACGACCCGCTGCCGTGTGCTGCGGAGGCTCTGGGCCTGGACTTCGGTGCCGGCCTGGCCGTGGTGACCGGTGACATCCCGCAGGATTGCGCTGCCGACCGGGCGCTGGACGGCGTGCGCCTGTTGATGTTGTGCAATGACCTGACGTTGCGCCACCTGCAACCCGCTGAGGGCGCGCCCGGCTCTGCCGGTGTGCAAAGCCGCTGTGCCACCGCCTTCAGCCCGGTGGCGATCACGCCGGACGAACTGGGCGAGGCCTGGGCCCGCGGCCGCGTGCAATTGCCCCTGCAGTGCAGCTGGAATGGCCGCAAGCTGGGTCTGTGCGATGCCGGTGCCGACATGGCTTACCACTTCGGGCAGCTGATTGCCTTGCTGGCCAAAACGCGGCCACTGCGCAGCGGCAGCCTGGTGCTGGCCGGGCCGGTGAGCAACGCCGGGGTAGAAAAGCGCGGGCTGTGGAGCTGGCCCAAGGGCTTCAACAGCATTGCCGAAAAACGCGCCATGGAAGTGTTGCAGGACGGCCAGGCCGCCACCGAATTCATGCGCTATGGCGACACGGTGCACATCGAGATGAAGAACGCCGCCGGCCACAGCCTGTTTGGCGCGATAGAGCAGGAAATGGTGCCGCTCAACGCCTAGTCCTTGCGGCCTGCGGCCGCGGCGTTGCGCCTAGGCCTGATGCAGCCGGGTGCGGGCTACCCGCTCACCAGTTGCTGCGCAAAGGTCTTGATGCCGCGCAGCATCATCTCGATGGAGACGGACACCAGCACCAGGCCCATCAGCCGCTCCACCGCCACCACCAGCCGCGAGCCAATGATGCGCTGGATGCGCTCGGCCGAGACCAGCACCACGGCACTCACCAGCATGGTGACGCACAGGGCGGCAATCCATTCCAGGCGGCGCTCGGGCTGTTGCGACACCAGCAGCAGCACCGTGGCCAGGGCGCTGGGGCCGGCCACGGCGGGCACGGCCAGGGGCACGATCAGCGGCTCTTCCATCTGCTCCGGGTCCGGACTTTCGGGCGGCGGAAACACCATGCGCAGGGCGATCAGAAACAGGATCACGCCGCCGCCAATTTGCAGCGCCAGCTCGGACAGGTTCATCACCGCCAGAAAGCGCTCGCCCACAAACATGAAGGTGAGTAGCAGCACAAAGGCGATCAGGATTTCGCGCAGGATGACCAGCGGCCGGCGTTCCGGCGCGACGTGCTTGAGGGCGTTGGCGAAGATCGGGATATTGCCGACCGGGTCGGTAATCAGCACCAGCAGGATGGTGGCCGAGGCAAAGGTGTAGTTCATCATGCGGCGTACAGGTTGTCCAGGGAAGCGAAGCCCTTGATCTCGATCGGATTGCCAAACGGATCCAGAATGAACAGGATCCATTGCGCACCGGGCTGGCCGGCAAAACGCAGCTGGGGCTCCAGCACAAAGGCGG
>CANBTQ010000239.1 GCA_947372425.1 Comamonadaceae bacterium
AGGAGGCCCTGCTGATGCTGCTGATGGTGTCGTCTCCGGTGCTGGGTGCGGCGCTGGTGGTGGGGCTGCTGGTCAGCCTGTTTCAGGCCGTGACGCAAATTCATGAAGCCACGCTGGCCTTTGTGCCCAAGCTGATTGCGGTGATTGCCGTGTTTGCCATTGCCGGCCCCTGGATGCTGACCATGCTGGTGGAATACATACGCCGCACCATGGAAGCCATTCCCGGCGCCGTGGTCTAGGGCCGGGGCGCGGCCGTGATCAGCCTGTCCGAGGCACAACTGGCGGCCTGGATCTCGCCAATCTTCTGGCCCTTTATCCGGGTGCTGGCGATGTTTACCTCGGCGCCGGTGTTCTCCGCCAAGATGTTTCCGGTGCGGGCCCGCGTGGCGCTGGCCTTTCTGGTGGCGCTGGCCTCGCAGGCCAGCTTGCCGCAGGCCGACATCATCGGCTTCAACGATGCGCGTGCCCTGGGCGTGCTGGTACAGCAGGTGGGTGTGGGCCTGTCGATCGGCTTTGCCGTGCGCCTGGTGTTTGCCGCCGTCGAGCTGGCGGGTGAGGTGGTGGGCTTCCAGATGGGGCTGAACTTTGCCTCCTTCTTCGACCCCGGCATGAACTCCCAGTCCAGCGCCGTGGCCATTTTCTTTTCGCAGATGACCTCGCTGCTGTTTGTGGTGATGAATGGCCACCTGATGGTGCTGATGGCGGTGAACCGCAGCTTTCAGGCCTTCCCGATAGACCAGAACTTCTTGCAGGCGTTGGGGCAGATGCAGCTCTACAAACTGGGCACCGACCTGTTTGCCAGCGCGCTGTGGATTGCGCTGCCCATGGTGGGCATGCTGATGTTCACCAACCTGGCGCTGGGCATCATCTCGCGCGTGGCGCCGCAGCTCAACATCTTTGCCATCGGCTTTCCGATCACGCTGGTGGTGGGTCTGGTGGGCATTGCCTTCACGCTGCCCATGCTGGACCAGCCCTTTATCGCGTTGATGGGCCGGGTCATCGATATCTTCGGCTAAGCCCGCGCCGGTTTTAAACCAATTCGTTGCGGATGGCGTACACCGTGAGTTCGGCGTTGTTGCCCAGCTTGAGCTTTTCCAGCAGCCGCGCCCGGTAGACGCTCACCGTCTTGGGGCTGAGCATCAGTTCTTCGGCAATTTCCGAGAGCTTGCGGCCCGAGGCGATTTTCAGCAGGGTTTGCAGTTCGCGCTCCGACAGGGTGGAGTGCAGGGTCTCCGCGCTGGGCTCCGACAGGTTGTTGACCAGCATCTCCGACACCGCCGCACTGACATACTTGCGGCCCTGGGCAATGGTGCGCACCGCAGCAATCAGCTCGGCCGGGTCGCCGGCCTTGTTCAGGTAGCCGTGGGCGCCGGCACGCAGGCAGCGGATGGCGTACTGGTCTTCGGCAAACATGGAGCAGATCAGCACCCGCACGGTGGAGCCGCCTTCGCGCAGGGTGGCCAGCACCTCCAGCCCGCCACGCCCGGGCAGGTTCAGGTCCAGTATCAGCACATCGCAGGGGGTGCCGCGCAGCACTTCGCGCACTTCGGAGTAGCTGCCGGCTTCGCCGCAGACCTGGATGTCCACGGCTTCGCTCAGGGTATCGCGGATGCCGCGGCGCACCATGGCATGGTCATCGCACAAAACAACTTTGATCACAGGAAATCGGCCTCGGTAGGGGAGCGGCTGTCGCCGTCCAGCGGTATGTTGAGTATCACGGTGGTGCCACGGCCGGGCCGCGTGCTGATGTCCAGCCAGCCGCCCGCCACCTTGGCCCGCTCTTTCAAGCCACGGATGCCAAAGGCCGCCGGGTTGTTGAGCGCGGCGTCCGAAATGCCGCCGCCGTTGTCCGAGATTTCCAGCGTCAGCACGCCTTCGGCATCCGACAAGTCCATCTTGACCTCGGTGCAGTTGGCGTATTTGGAGATGTTGGTCAGCGCTTCCTGGGCGGTGCGGTAGGCGGTGAGCTGGATCGGCTTGCTCGATTGCATGCCCGGCTGGTTGCACACCAGCGAGGTCTTGACGCCGCTGCGGCGCTGAAAGCTCTCGGCCAGCCACTGGATGGCGGGGTACAGCCCCTGGTCCAGAATCGCCGGGCGCAAATTCATCATGATGCGCTGGCTGGCGCCTATGGCGTGTTGCAGCATGTCATTGGCCGTGCTCACATGTTCCCGCATGTCGGTCGCCTCGCTGTGCCGGGCGATCCAGGCCAGGTCCAGGCGCACGGCGGCCAGCGAGCCGCCTATATCGTCGTGAATTTCGCGGGCAATGGCCGCCCGTTCGTTCTCAATAGCGGTTTGCAGGTGCTGGGCGAACTGGGCCAGGCGTTGTTCCGAAGCGGCCAGTTCCGAGACGGCCCGGGCCTCTGCTGCCTTGGCCTTGAACACTTCCAGCGCGCTGGCAATGACGCGGGCCAGGTTTTGCAGCTTGTCCTTGGGCAGGTAGTCACTGATGCCCAGCTGGATGGCGGCCACTGCAGCGGGCTCACCAATGGCGCCCGACAGCAGGATAAAGGGCAGGCGCACGCCGCTGGCCTTGAGTGCGGCCCAGGCATCCAGCGCGGTGAAGCCGGGCAGGCGGTAGTCAGCCAGAATGACGTCAAACGGCTGCTGGCTGAGCTGCCGAGAGAAATCGTCGAGTGCGTCCACCCGTGTGATCTGAAACGGGAACTTTTCCTTGAGCAGTGCCCGGCACACCAGCTGGTGGTCCAGCTCGGAGTCTTCCAGGTGGAGAATGTTCAGGCTCTGTGGGTGGAGTGAGGGTGCAGGGGCGGCCATGGACATTGGCGCTGATTATCGGTTTACGCGCAGACGCGGTGCAAGTTCTTTTGCTTGAGAAACATCAGCAGCCCGGCCAAAATTGCCACAATGCCTGAGAATCCTGCTAACCTTGTCTTCAGCAATACAGGGGCGGTAACAATATGAAATACTTTCCTTTACAGAGTGGCTTTTGGAATTTGTGACGATGCAAGCATCTCTGACAACACCGAGTGCACCTTCCGTGCAAATGCCACTCATGCTGGTTGCAGAGGTGCAGGACTCCTTGTTGGTGGTCGTTCATGACCTGAACCGCCTCGATGGCCTGCTGGCGCACACCATGGAAAACCTGATGGAGCGCTTTACCGCCGCCAGCGCCAACCTGGCCAACCCCGAACTGATTGACTCCAAAGAACTCGATATCGTGCGCAGCACCTTGCGTGCCGCGGTGACCGAGCTGCAGTTTCAGGACATGGCGTCCCAACTGATTTCCCATACCTCCAAGATTTTGCAGGGCTGCGCCTACCGGCTGGCCTCGGAATCCATGGGCTCCGAAGACGGCGAGGCCGTTCCTTTTGTTGAAGAGGTGCCTGAGCGGCCGAATCCGGTCACGCAGGATGAGATGGACGCTGGATCCATTGAACTCTTCTAACCCCAAAACCAAAAAATGATTAGCTGGAGCATTTGATGCCTGTAATTCTCGCTGTCGACGACTCGCCTTCCATGCGGAAGATGGTGTCCTTTACGCTCACCGGAGCGGGCTATCAGGTGGTGGAAGCCGTTGATGGACAGGATGCCTATGAAAAGGCACAAACCCAGTTCTTTGACCTGGTGCTGACCGACCAGAACATGCCGCGCATGGATGGCCTGGGCCTGACGCGCAAGCTGCGCGACCACCCCAACTTCAAGACGACCCCTATCCTGATGCTGACCACCGAGTCCAGCGACCTGATGAAGCAGGCCGGTCGGGCCGCGGGTGCCACGGGCTGGCTGGTCAAGCCCTTTGATCCGGCACGTCTGCTGGACGTCATCAAGAAGGTCATCCGCTAAGGCGGAATGGATCGGCCCAAAAAGAAATTGCAGGAGTAAACCATGTCCGAAACGCATCAAGACAGTGGAGCCGGTGGCGGCGACATTGATCTGAGCCAGTTCTATCAAATCTTCTTTGAAGAAGCCGGGGAAAACCTCGACCTGATGGAGACGATGCTGCTCAACCTGAACCTGGAGACCGCGGACGACGAAGAGCTCAATGGCATCTTCCGTTGTGCGCACTCCGTCAAGGGCGGGGCTGCAACCTTTGGGTTTTCGGATGTGGCCGAGCTGACGCACAAGATGGAGTCTTTGCTGGACCGTCTGCGCCGCCATGAGCTGCAACCCAACGCCGCCATGGTGGACGTGTTGCTGGAGTCTGCCGACGCGTCGCGCAGCCTGCTGGCGCGTCACCAGACGGGTGACACCAGCCCGGCGCCACCAACCGGTGATTTGGTGATGCGGATCGCCGATCTGGCCGCGGGCAATGCGCCCACGCCGGCCGCCGTGGCCAAGCCCGCACCGGCGCCCGTTGCTGCGCCGGTGGCCGCGCCCAAGCCGGCCGCGCCGGTGGTGGCAGGCCAGCGGCAACTTGAAATCAAGGTCGGCCCGTTGAGCAAGCCGGAGCAGGCCGATGCGATTGCGGAGCTGTTCCGCGATATTCCGGGCCTGGGCACGATCAAGGCGTTGAGCTCGGATCGCAAGGAGTTCCGTCTGTTTGCCGTGGAGACGGCCTCTACGGATGACGATCTGCTGGACCTGTTTACCTTCCATGTGGCGCGTGAGCAGATTGAAATCCGCTCTGCTGCTGCGATGGCGCCGGCCCCCGCGGCGGACACCAGCCACGGATTTTTTGATGGAGCGCCCGGTGCTCCGGAAGCGGCAGCGCCCGTCGCCGCCGCACCGGCAGTCGTGGAAGCTCCGGCCGGTTTCGGATTTTTCGATGGTGCGCCTGGTGCTCCCGGAAGCGCCCCCGAAGTGGCCGAGGCCTTGCCGCTAGAGGCCAAGGCCACTGCCAAGGCGGTGGTCAAGGCGGCGGCAGCCCCCGCAGCCCAGCCCGAAGCGGCCACCATCCGTGTCGCCATCAGCAAGGTCGACCAGCTCATCAATCTGGTGGGCGAACTGGTGATCACCCAGGCCATGCTGGCCCAGCACAGCCAGAGCCTCGATCCGGTGGCGCACCAGCAACTGGTGGCCAATCTGACCGATCTGGACCGCAATACCCGCGATCTGCAGGAATCGGTCATGTCGATCCGCATGATTCCGATGTCCCTGGTGTTCAACCGCTT
>CANBTQ010000240.1 GCA_947372425.1 Comamonadaceae bacterium
GAACAGGCTGAGCAAGGCCAGCAGCAGGGCCACACTGGGCGCAAACACGGCGCTGAAGATGATCAGCAGATACAGCTCCGGCATGGAGCCCCAGATTTCGATAAAACGCTGGAAGGCCAGATCGGTCTTGCCACCAAAAAAGCCCTGGATGGCGCCGGTGATCATGCCCAGCAGCACGCCGGTAAAGGTCAGCGCCAGCGCAAACAGCACGCTGACCCGAAAGCCGTAAATCAGTTGCGCCAGCAGGTCGCGGCCGCGGTCGTCCGTGCCCAGCCAGTTATCAGCCGTAGGTGGAGCCGGGTTGGGCGATTGGGCGAAGTAATTCAGCGTCTTGGGGCCGTAGCGGTTGGGTGCAAAAATCGCCCAGTTGCCGGGCTCGCTGAGTTTCTGGCGAATAAAAGGGTCGAGGTAATCGGTCGGCGTGGCGAAGTCGCCGCCAAAGGTGGTCTCGGGGTAATCCTTGACCATGGGCCAGTAGGCCTGGCCCTGGTACACCACCAGCAGCGGCCGGTCATTCGACACCAGCTCCGCGACCAGGCTCAGCAGCACCAGCGCACAAAAAATCACCAGACTGACAAAGCCCAGCCGGTTGTGCCGGAAGCGCAGCCAGGCCCGCCGGGTCGGCGACAGGGATGCGGCAGGCTTAGTCAAACCGGACACGGGGATCGACCCAGACATAGCAAAGATCGGATATCAATTTGGTCACCAAGCCGATCAAGGTAAAGAAGAACAAGGTGCCCATGACCACCGGATAGTCACGCCGGATCACACTCTCATAGCTCAGCAGGCCCAGACCGTCCAGCGAAAACAGGGTTTCAATCAGGAGCGAACCGGTGAAGAAGGCACCGATAAAGGCCGCCGGAAAACCGGTGACGATGGGAATCAGCGCATTGCGCATCACATGCGTCCACAGCACGCGCTGCTCGGACAGGCCTTTGGCGCGCGCCGTCACCACATACTGCTTGCGGATCTCCTCCAGAAAGGCGTTCTTGGTCAGCATGGCCGTCACCGCAAAACTGCCCAGTACCATGGCCGTGACCGGCATGGCGATGTGCCAGAGGTAATCGGTGATGCGTGCCCCCCAGGCCATCTGCTCCCAGTTGCTGGAGGTAAGTCCGCGCAGCGGAAACCACTGCAACTGCCCGCCAAACACCACCAGCAGCGCCACACCCAGCACAAAGCCGGGTATGGCATAGCCCAGCAGAATCAGCAGCGTGGTCACCAGGTCAAAGCGCGAACCGGCGCGCACCGCCTTGGCCACACCCAGGGGCACAGCCACCAGGTAGCTGATGAAAAAAGTCCACAGCCCCAGGCTCATGGAAACCGGCAGCTTTTCCCAGATCAGTTGCGACACAGCGCGGTTCTGAAAAAAACTGCTGCCCAGATCGAAGTGCGCAAACTGCACCAGCATGCGCCAGAAGCGCTCGGGTGCCGGCTTGTCAAAGCCGTAGAGTGCCTTGGCCTGCTCTATGCGCTTGGGGTCCACGCCCTGGGAGCCACGGTAGCTCAGGCCACCTTCCGCACTCGCACCCTTGCCAGCCTTGGCCTCGGCCAGATACTGTTCCACCGGTCCACCAGGCACAAACTGCACCACCACAAAGGTCAGAAACAACACGCCAAACAGCGTGGGCAGCATCAGCGCCAGGCGCTTGAGGACGTAGGCTGCCATCAGCGCGCCCACCAGGTTTCTATGGCCCAGCTCTCGCCAGGCGCATAGGGCGGCATGGCCTCGGGTTTGGCCAGGCGCCAGGCATTAAAGGCCATGCGGTGGGTGGAGGCCGACCACTGCGGAATCAGCACATGGCTGTGCGCGATGACACGGTCCAGCGCGCGGCAGGCCGGCAGCAATGCAGCCTTGGATTTGGCACTCACCATCTGCGTGATCAAGGCATCCACCGCCGGGCTTTTCATGCCGCTGTGGTTGCCCGAGTCCTCCTGGTCGGCCGCCTTGCTGCCAAACAGGTCGGCAAATTCCTGCCCCGGATTGTTGGTGCCGCCATAGGCCAGCGAGGTGATGTCAAAGTCAAACTTTTGCAGGCGTTGCTGGTAGAGCGAATAGTCGGCAGCGCGGAAATTAAGCTTCACGCCGATCTTCTCCAGATTGCGCGCCCAGGGGCTGACCACGCGGGTGCTGCCCTCGTTGCTGTCCAGCATTTCCAGTTCCAGCACCTGGTTCTGGGCGTTGCGCAGCGCACCGTCGCGGTATTCCCAACCCGCCTCTTTCAACAAGGCCTGGGCTTTGCGCAGATTGCCGCGCAGACTGTTCTCCCCGTCGGTGCGCGGCGCCAGGGCCATGGGACCAAAGCTGCTGTCCGGAACTTTGCCGCGCCAGGGCTCCAGCAAAGCCAGTTGCGCCGCATCGGGCAAGCCCTGCGCCTGGCAGTCGGTGTTGCCAAACAGGCCTTGCACGCGCTGGTAAGCGCCGTAAAACATCTGCCGGTTCATCCACTCGTAGTCCAGCGCCAGCCCCAGTGCCTGGCGCACCCGCACATCCTGCAGCAGCGGGCGGCGGGTGTTGAGCACATAGCTTTGAAAGCCGGTGGGCAGGCGGTGCTGGAACTCGGCCTTGACCAGTTCGCCGGTATCGAACTTGCGGCCCGTGACGCGCCTGGCCCAGTCGCCAGCGGAGAAGAAACGCATGAGGTCGAACTCGCCGGCCTTCAACGCTTCCAACCGCGCGGTGTTGTCCTTGTAAATCTTGACCGTGATGCGGTCAAAGTTGGCCGTACCCTGGCGCACATTCAAGTCCTTGGCCCAATAGGCCGGGTCGCGCACATAGCTGATGTCCTTGCCAAAGTTCACCGGGCCGATCTTGTACGGGCCACTGCCGATGGGGATGTCCATCACCACCTGATCAAAGGGCTTGCCCGCACCCCAGCGGTGGCTGAACACCGGCAGACCGCCCACGGTCAGCGGCAGCTCGCGGTTGGGCTTCTTGAAGCGATAGCGCACGGTCCGTGCGTCCACCACCTCGGCACCGGCCACGTCCTCCAGGGCGCTGCGCACGCCGGGCGATACAAAGGGACCGTTGAGGATGTCAAAGCTGTGCTTCACGTCCTGCGCCTGCACCGCGTCGCCGTTGTGGAAACGGGCATTGGCGCGCAACCTGAAGGTGGCGCTCAGGCGGTCCGGGGCAACCTGCACGTCTTCGGCCAGCAGCCCGTAGGCGGTGGCGGTTTCATCCAGCGACCCGGTCAGCAGGCTATCGAACATCAGCTCACTCAGGTAGGCCGGGGCCGAGCCCTTGATGGTGAAGGGGTTGTACTTGTCAAAGGTGGACGTGCGCTGGTTGCTCACCAGACGCAACTCGCCCCCCTTGGGGGCCTGTGGATTGACGTAATCGAAATGGCTGAAGCCAGGCGCATATTTGAAGTCGTCCCAGAGTGCATAGCCATGCGCGGCCCAGCTTGGCAAGGCGCAGACACACAGCAACAAACACAGCAAACAACGCATGCGACAATTCTGCACCAGACAATGCATTCTTCTCGAGGACCTATGGGCTTTTTAGCTGGCAAGAAATTGTTGATCACCGGGGTGCTTTCGAACCGCTCCATTGCCTATGGCATTGCCAAAGCCTGCCACCAGCAGGGTGCCGAACTGGCCTTCAGCTATGTGGGCGAGCGCTTCAAGGAGCGCATTACCGATTTCGCCGCCGACTTCGGCTCCAGTCTCATCTTTGATTGCGATGTGGGCAGCGATGAACAAATCGCAGCGCTGTTTCAAGACCTGTCCGCCACCTGGTCCCGGTTTGACGGCTTTGTGCACAGCATTGGCTTTGCGCCGCGCGAGGCCATTGCCGGCAACTTTCTGGATGGCCTGAGCCGCGAAAATTTCAAAGTCGCCCACGACATCAGCGCCTACAGCTTCCCCGCGATGGCCAAGGCCGCCCTGCCCTACCTGAATGACAAGGCGGCGCTGCTGACGCTGTCGTATCTGGGTGCGGAGCGCATCATTCCACACTACAACACCATGGGCCTGGCCAAGGCCTCACTCGAAGCATCGGTGCGCTACCTGGCAGAGGCCGTTGGCTGCATGCCGGATGGCCGCTCCATCCGCGTCAACGGCATCAGCGCCGGCCCCATCAAGACACTGGCCGCCAGCGGCGTGAAAGATTTTGGCAAACTGCTGAACTATGTGGCCGCTGCAGCGCCCACGCGGCGCAATGTGACGATTGAAGAGGTTGGCAACGTGGCCGCCTTCATGCTGAGCGACCTGGCCAGCGGCATCACCGCCGAAATCACCTACGTCGATGGCGGTCACAGCAAGACCATGGGCGCGGTGGCGGCCGACTGACCAGCCTTGCCTAGCCCGGCCGCGCCCGGCCGATTGAGACGTAATAATACGAACATGAACACACCTATCCCTTTGCACCAACTCCCCCAACAGAACATTTTTCAAGCAGGCGATGTGTTCGTTTTGTTTGGTGAACTCTTTGGCCGCGGCTACGCCAATGGCCTGGTCAACCAAGCGCGCCAGGCGGGCATGCACATCATCGGCATCACCGTGGGCCGGCGCGACGCTGCCAACGCCTTGCGCCCCCTGAATGGGGAAGAGCTGGCTGCAGCAGAACTGGCTCTGGGCGGCAAGATCATCAATGTGCCGCTGATGGCCGGCTTTGATGCCGATGCCCCGGCCGGCGAGCCCACCCCCACCGATCTGCTGGGCAGCCTGACGCTCAAGAGCTGGACCGAGGACAAGCTGGACTGGGCGCATATCGAGAAATGCCAGACCCTGGGCGTCAAGCGCTTCAAGGATTCGCTGGCCGAAGTCATGGCCACCCTGAGCGGCATGATTCCCGCAGGCCGCAATGTGTTTTTCGCCCACACCATGGCCGGTGGCATCCCCAAGGCCAAGGTCTTCCTGGCGATTGCCAACCGGGTGTACAAGGGTCGGGGCGAACGCTTCATGTCCTCGCAAACCCTGCTGGACAGCGATCTGGGCAAGCTGATTCTGAAGAACTTTGACGAAGTGTCGGCCAACACCTTC
>CANBTQ010000241.1 GCA_947372425.1 Comamonadaceae bacterium
CTAGATACTGAGGAAAATCGGCCATCAGGCGCGTCGCCAGGATACTGAGATCGCGCGCCGTGGTGGTGTGGCCAGCCTCGGTCAGCCCTTGCGGATTGCGATAGCCGGTGCTCTTCATACCCAGGGCCTTGGCCTGTTCGTTCATCATCTGGACGAACTTTTCGGCCGTTCCGCCCACACCCTCCGCCAAGGCCATAGCGGCATCGTTCGCGCTCTGAACAACCATTCCCTGAATCAGGTCCTCCACCGACACCTGCATCCTGGGGTCAATAAACATGCGCGAACCGGGCATCTTCCAGGCACGCTCACTGACCGGAAACATCTGCTTAAGGTCGATTTTCTTGGATTGCAGGGCGTCAAACACCAGATAAGCCGTCATCAGCTTGGTCAGCGAGGCCGGTTCCACCGCAGAGTCCATGTCCTTGGCGGCCAGAAGCTGGTTGGCCGTCACATCCAGCAGCACATAGGCGCGCGCGGCCACCTCGGGCGGTTGCGGCATTTGCGCGGCGACCGCACCGCTCAGGGCAAGCAGCAAGATGGCAATGGAAAACTTCATGGGATGGGCAATAGGGCTCGCAAGAAACCCTTGAGGAGAAATCCTAAAGGGCAGACAAGTCGCTCAACAAATGCCGCGCAACGAGTGCACGCAACAATGTCAATTGTCCATGGAAGAAGTGCTCGACCCCGGGAATGACAGTAACAGGAAGTTTCTGCGGCCGCGCCCAGTTCATCACATCGGCCAGCGGCACCGTGTCGTCGATCTCGCCATGCACTACCAGCGTCCGCTCATGCAACTCCGCTGCCACCGGTGCCACGCTGAAGCGGCTGGCAGCCGTGCCGACCAGCACCAGCTTCTCAAGCGGGCGTCGCCGCCAAAGCTGCTCAATCGCATGGCTGGTCACAAAGGCTCCAAAGGAAAACCCGGCCAACGCCAGCGCACCCTCGGGGGCCTGGTCCTGAATCACGGCCAGCATGTCCTGCAGCTCGCCTTGTCCGTGGTCATGCACGCCAGCGCTTGCGCCCACGCCGCGGAAATTGAAGCGCACGGTACGCCAACCACATTGCACAAAGGCGCGCGCCAGGGTTTGCACCACCTTGTTGTCCATGGTTCCGCCAAACAGCGGGTGCGGGTGGGCAATCACGGCCACACCACGCAGACCGCCGCTCAGCTCTAGCGGCTCGTCGACGGCCACCTCAATCACGCCCGCGGGGCCTGCAACCGTCAAACGCCTGGTCGATGCTTTCATGCCTTAGCGCCCCAGATGCGGGGGCGTCAGCAGGCGCTCCACTACCTTGCCATTCTTGAGGTGCAACTGCACGATTTCATCAATATCTGACACGTCCACATAGCTGTACCAGACCGCTTCCGGGTAAACCACGGCAACCGGTCCGGCCGCACAACGGTCGAGGCAGCCGGCCTTGTTGACCCGCACCTGACCGGGCCCACTAAGACCCTCTGCCTTGACCAGTGCCTTGCAACGGTCAAAGGCCTCTTGGGCGCGGAACTGGGCGCAGCAAGCGTCGCCATTTTTGCGTTCGTTCAGGCAGAAAAATATGTGGCGCTCGTAATACGAGGGCGTTGGGATAGGGGTTTCAGACATTGGCCGATTTTAGGTTTTTGTATCGCGCCGCCAGATCAGAGAGAGCGTGTAAGCCAAAACGGCGTAGGGCCACAGCCAGCCCAGCCATTGGGCCAGCCCGTTAAATCGCACAAACCGGCCCTGCTCCCAGGCCTGCAGGGTCTGGGCGAAATAGGGGCTTTCCGGCGCCTGGTTGAGAATGCTCAGGTAGACACCCAGGCCCAGCAGCACCAGGGCCGGGCAGGCACGGGTTGGCACCAGCGCCAGCAGGCTGGCCAACACCAGCGCGGCCACCAGCGCCACTTGCGAGGGCAAGTCCAACCAGGCCCAGGCATGTTCCGGCCCCCAGCTCAGCAGCGCCGACAGCGCGGTGACCAAAATGCCCAGCACCAGGAATAGCGGCACAAACAACAACCGACGCACCCCCGGGCGGATCACGCAAAAGCCCAATAGACAAGGGATCAGCAAGCCCAGCAGCACACAGACCAGTTCGGCACCCGGTAGCAGGGGCTGCAATTCGATCTCCCGCACCGGCAGCCAGTCCAGAAATGGCGTGTCCGCCAGTTGCTCCGCCAGCGCGGCCTCAATGCGTTCAAAGATTTGCCCCAAACCAAATGGCACTGCAGGCGGAAACAGCAGCGCCAGCGGCCAGGTTGCCAGAAGCACCAGGCCGCCACGGGCCTGCTCGATAAACCAGCGGCGACGGAAATGACTCCATCGGTCAATCGCGCCCAGGCGCTCCAACACCAGGGTGGCGAATGCGCCGCCCCATGCGCCTGCGCTGTTGAGCAACCAGTCTTCACGCGACGCCACCCGCACCGGCAGATAACTCTGCAAGGTCTCCATGCACAGGGACAACGTGGTGGCACTCACAAACGCATAGACCAGCGGCCGCGCCCGCCCGGAGCGCAGCGCACTGAGCGCCAGCAGGCCGCCAAAGGGAATGTAGCCGGTCAAATTGACCACCACGTCAAAGCCGGTCCAGTAGCGTGGCGGCGGCGCCAGCAAAAACGCCCAGGCCGCCATGCCCTGGTCGCGCCAGTCCGCAAAGGGATACAGGCTGGCATACACAATCAGCGCCGTATAAATCAGCGCCAATGGCGACGCGGCGGTTTTGTGCATGCCGCCGGGTCTTAAAACGGCTTGACGACCACCAGAATCACCGTGCCGACCAGCAGCAACACCGGAATTTCGTTGAACCAGCGAAACCAGACGTGGCTGCGGCCTTCCAGCCCGGCCTCGAACTTGCGCAGCATGCCGGCGCAAACGCCGTGGTACAGAACCGCCAGCAGCACGAGCAACAGCTTGACGTGCATCCAACCCATGCCCTGCCCGTCACCCATGCCGAAGCCGAAACCGTAGAGCGACCAGAGCCAGATTCCAAAGCCCAGGGCAAGCACCACCAGCATGTGGCTGAAGCGCATCAGCTTGCGGGCCATCAGCAGCAGGCGTGCCCGCTCGGCATCCGACCCCTGCGGCACCATGGCCAGGTTGACAAAGATGCGCGGCAGGTAGAACAGCCCGGCAAACCAGCTGGCGACAAAAACAATGTGAAAGGATTTAATCCAGAGCATGATTTCCAGTTTAAGCACAGAACGGGCAAAAAAAACCCCAGCACGTGGGCTGGGGTGGTAAGCCTATTTGCTGTCACACATCAAGGCCCCGCTCAGGGAGGAAAAGCGGGAGGTAGCAAGCTACCCGAAACGGAATTTAACAAGCTTTGCGCGTCAACACAAGCGAAATTATTCAATGCCCTTGTGAGAGCCTCTGCTATTTCCAGCCGACGGCAAAAAGCGGGCGTTCAACTTTCAGGCACAATTTTCCCCATGACACCTTATGCACCTTTCCCCGCCGGACGCCCACGCCGCTTGCGTCGTGACACCTTTACCCGCAACCTGGTCCGCGAAAACAACCTGAGCGCCCATGACCTGATCTACCCCGTGTTTGTGGTCGATGGCCAGAAGCAGCGCGTTGCGGTGGCTTCCATGCCGGGCGTGGAACGGCTCAGCCTGGACCTGTTGTTACCGGTCGCCGAGCAGTGCGTCAAGCTGCAGATTCCGGTGATGGCCCTGTTTCCGGTGGTCGATCAGTCGCTAAAGGATTACGCCGGCAGCGAGGCCCTGAACCCCGACGGCCTGGTGCCCCGCGTGGTGCGCGCCCTGAAAAAAGAGTTTCCCGATCTGGGCGTGATGACCGACGTGGCGCTGGACCCGTTCACCAGCCATGGCCAGGACGGCTTGCCCGATACCCGCCCGGAAACCGAGGGCTATATCCTCAATGACGAGACCACCCGGGCACTGGTGCAGCAGGCGCTGACCCAGGCCCGCGCCGGCGTCGACATCGTGGCACCCAGCGACATGATGGATGGCCGCATCGGCGCCATCCGCGCCGCGCTGGAGGCGGAGCAGCTGGTGCACACCCGCATCATGGCTTACAGCGCCAAATACGCCAGTGCCTTTTACGGTCCGTTTCGCGACGCCGTCGGGTCAGCGGTCAATCTGGGCAAAAGCAACAAGAAGACCTACCAGATGGATCCGGGCAACAGCGATGAAGCCCTGCGCGAAGTGGCCATGGACATTGCCGAAGGCGCCGACATGGTGATGGTCAAGCCCGGCATGCCCTATCTGGACGTGGTGCGCCGCGTCAAGGACGAATTCAAGATTCCCACTTTCGCCTACCAGGTGTCGGGCGAATACGCCATGCTCAAGGCCGCTGCCGCCAACGGCTGGCTGGACCATGACGCCGTCATGCTGGAGAGCCTGCTGGCCTTCAAGCGCGCCGGTGCCGACGGCGTGCTGACCTACTTTGCCATTGAGGCCGCCAAACTGCTGCAAAGCCGCTAGGCAGCCTGTCCGGCCCGGCACACCATGCGCATCTTCCAGATCCAGAGCACCGCTGCGCACGAAGGCGACACGCTGGAAAGCCTGTTGCAGCGTGGCCTGCCCGCCACCGGTTTTGTCTGGATCAGTTGCACCCGGGCGGCGTTCGAGGCGCAGTTGGGCAGCATCCAGAGCGTGCTGCAGCAATTGTGCGCACAGGCCTTGCTGGACTTTCACGTCTCCGACCTGTTGAACAACCAACTGCCCTCGCACTACGACTACACCTCGCAGTACGACATGGTGGTGTTCCGGCGCCTGGCTGCGGCCCGCACGGCCGGCGATGCGGCCGACGCCCATGGAAATGCCGCACGTATACGCACCGTTGCCAAAGGTGGCCCGCCCATCCTGCGGCGAATTGACACCAACCCGGTCGGCTTTGCGGTGTTTGACCGCGTGCTGCTGACGGTGCACCCCGGCGACTGCAGCGTGCGCGATGCCTATGCCGCCAAGCTGATGCAAAACGGTGCGGGTGATGCGCGCAGTATCGGCACCCGCTATCCGGCCAGCCCGGCG
>CANBTQ010000242.1 GCA_947372425.1 Comamonadaceae bacterium
GTTGCCGGTTGCTGCCAGGGTGTGGGCAAGGCTGCATCGCCACTGCGTTGCCACAGTGCGCCCAGCTCACTGACACGATGACCGCCCCCGGGCTGTCTGCCGAACTGCATACCGGCTTGTGCCGAGTACATCGGTGCGGCAGGCGCGCGCGATGGCGTTGGGCCAGAGATGGCGGCTGAGGGCACTGCATCTGTGGCTGCCGCGTTGTCGGCCGCAGCCTGCGCACGCGGCACGGCCAGGGCATCTTCCACGGCATGGCGGATGGCCTGGTGCACCTCGCGGCTGTCGCGAAAGCGCACCTCGATCTTGGTCGGATGCACGTTGACGTCCACGCGCGTCGGGTCCATCGCCAGGTAGAGCGCATAGACCGGCTGGCGCTGGCCGTGCAGTACGTCTTCGTAGGCGCTGCGGGCGGCGTGGGTGATCACCTTGTCGCGCACAAAGCGGCCGTTGACATAGGCAAACTGCTGGTCGGCACGCGAGCGCGCCGCGTCCGGTATACCGGCGCGACCCCAGACACGAAAGCTGGGCGCCGCATCGTTGAAGGGTGTTTGCTGCGTCGCCTTGCGGCCCGACCAGTTGACGCGCACGCTGTGTGCCACAAAGTCTTCGCCCAGCACATCGCGCAGACGCTGGTCCAGCGCGTCCAGGTGTTCCGTGCTCACGCTGTCCAGGTCGGCACCGCTGCCAAAGCCGGCGCACTTGCGCCACTGCTCCACCAGCTTGCCTTCGTGCCAGATGGCAAAGCCCACATCCGGGCGGGCCAGGGCGTGGCGGCGCACCGACTCGATGCAGTGCGCCAACTCCGTGGCATCGGTCTTGAGAAATTTACGGCGTGCCGGGGTGCTGTAAAACAGCTCCTTCACCTCGACGGTGGTGCCGGTGCTGCGCGCCACCGGACGCAGTTCGCCGGTGCGGCCGTCCAGCAGATAGGCCTCGCTCACGCCTTCGGCACGCGACAGGATGGCGCAGTCGGCAATCGCGTTGATGGCGGCCAGCGCCTCGCCGCGAAAGCCCATGGTGGCCACCGACTCCAGGTCCTGCAGGTTGCCAATCTTGCTGGTGGCGTGGCGCCTGAAGGCAATCGGCAATTCCTCGCGCAGAATGCCCAGGCCGTCGTCTTCCACGCTGATCAGGCGCACACCGCCGGCCAGCAGGCGCACGGTGATCTGGGTGGCACCGGCGTCCAGCGCGTTGTCCACCAGTTCGCGCACCACCGAGGCCGGGCGCTCCACCACTTCACCGGCGGCAATCTGGCTGATCAGTTCATCCGGCAGGTCACGGATGGGGCGGCGGGGGGAGGGGGAATGGGTGGCGTTCACTGGGGCATTTTAGGGTGATGCCTGGCAGTCACGCGGCACAGGGATAATCGCGCACCATGGACTTTCTTCCCCAACTTCTCGATTTCATTCTGCATGTGGACAAGCACCTGGAGCTGTTCATACAGAGCTACGGCCTGTGGGTCTACGCCTTGTTGGTCCTGATTATTTTTGTTGAAACCGGGGTGGTGGTCATGCCGTTCCTGCCGGGCGACTCGCTGCTGTTTGTGGTGGGCGCCATGTGCGGCACCGGTCTGATGCACTACGGCTGGTCTGTAGGCCTGCTGCTGGCCGCCGCCATTCTGGGCAACCAGAGCAACTACACGATTGGCCGCTTCATCGGCCCCAAGGTGTTCCAGTGGGAAGACTCGCGCTGGTTCAACAAGAAGGCCTTTAACCAGGCCCATGCGTTTTACGAGCAGTACGGCGGCATCACCCTGGTGGCCGCGCGCTTCATGCCCTTTCTGCGCACCTTCGCACCTTTTGTGGCTGGCGTGGCGCAGATGACGCGCGCGCGCTTCATGCTGTTTGATGTGCTGGGCGGCACGCTGTGGGTGGTGGGCATCATCAGCGTGGGCTATTTCTTTGGCAACATCCCCTGGGTCAAGCTGCACCTGGACAAGATCATCTGGGCCATGATTCTGATCCCCGGCCTGGTGATTCTGGCCGGTGCCTGGAAGTCGCGCCGCAAGGCCCTGGCGTGAGCGGGGCCCCATCGCTGATGCGGGGCCTGGGTCTGCACATGGCGCAGCACCGCCGCGTGTTTGCCTGCTTCTTTCTGTATTCGTTTTGCATGGGCGGTTTTTTCCCGCGCCTGGCCGAAATCCAGCGTGCCATGGGCGTGGGCGAGGGCGCACTCGGGCTGGCACTGATCGGTGTGGCCGCCGGCACGCTGATCTCGCTGACCTTTGGTGCGCACGTTATTGAGCGCATGGGCCACCGGCGCACACTGCTGGGCCTGTTGCCGGCCCTGCCGGTGTTTTATGCGCTGGCGGCCCATGCCCCCACGCCGCTGGTGATGTTCGCCTGCCTGTTTCCGGCCGGCATTCTGGTGGGCGCGGTGGAGGTGGTGGTGAATCTGGAGGCCGACCGGGTGGAGCACATCAGCGGGCGGCGCATCATGAACCGCTCGCACGCCTTCTGGAGCATCGGCTTCTTCAGTGCCTCGGCCCTTGGTGCGCTGATGGCCTGGCTGGGTGTCAGCCCGCAGCTGCATCTGGCCGGTGTGGTGCTGCTGTGCCTGCTGGCCACCGTGCTGCTGCTGGGCCGGTTTGAGGCGGCGCCGCTGCGCGAGGCCGACCACAGCCATACCGATGCCCAGCCGCCGCGCTTTGCCACGCCCACGGCAGCGATTCTGGTGCTGGTGGTGGTGACGCTGCCGGCCATGGTGCTGGAAGGGGCGGGCTTTGACTGGTCGGCCATCTACATGCGCGACGTGTTTGGCACCTCCGCCTTCTGGGGCGGTGTGGCCGTGGCCACAGGAGCAGCCGCGCAGGCCTTGATGCGCTACTTTGCCGATGGCTTTGTGGAGCGCCACAGCCCGGTGCTGGTGGCCCGCGTGCTGCTCAGCGTGCTGGCCGTGGGCGATGTGCTGGTGGCTGCGTCGCCCTGGCCCTGGCTCTCGCTGCTGGGCTTTGCCCTGCTGGGCGTGGGCAGCAGCGCCATCTTTCCGCTGGCCATGTCGGCCGCTGCGCAGCGCACCGACCGGCCGTCCACCGTGAATGTGGCCTCGCTGGCGCAAACGGCCTTTGTGTCCTTCCTGCTGGCGCCACCGCTGCTGGGTTTTGTGGCACAGAGCTTTGGCATCCGCTGGTCCTTTGGCGTGGCCCTGCCGCTGGTGATTGCCAGCCTGTGGCTGTCGCGGGTGTTGGGGGCCTCGGCTGTGCGGGGCCGGGCCGCACCGGGCTGAGCCTCGGGAGGCCTTAGGGTTCGGTGTCTTGCGGCTAGGCCATTGCGCCCAGGGCCGCCAGCCACAGCCGGGCTGCTGCGACGGTGCTGAAGATGCCTACATGTCCCGCACCCTGTTCCCGCCAGATGCGTGCGAGTGCCAGCAGACGCGGGTGGTTCACAACAAGCGCTGTGCACAGGCCCGGGTTGGTGACCTGAGCACCCAGGTGCTGCGCGATGATGTCGCTCATGTCGATGTAGCCGTCGGGAAGGTGGGTGACGGCCAGCCAGTCGTGTATGGCAAACCGGAACTGGTCGAAGTCCGGGTGGGCGTGTACTTCGGTCAGCGCGCCTAGCAACAGGCTTGCCGTGGTCTCACCGGCATGGCGGCAATACGCGCCCCGCGCCTGCCATTCAACAACAAAACTCACAACCCGATCCCGTTGGCCAAAAAAATCCCGCCCGGCATTGCTGCGGGACGGGGTTGAACAAGCTTGTGCTTGCTGCGCTCAGGGGAGAGGACGCAGGGAAAATATATTTCCGGTATCGATTGTATTGGAAATTCACTTATTAATGTTAATATTTGTCAAAATATGCCTATGTTTGGCCTGATTTTCTGAAAATTCCACTCTCAGTGTCACGTTGGCACGTTGGCGCCCCGCCGCGTACGCCAACCATCCGCAATTCGTTACTTCACAACAAAACAATGGCTATTGCTATCACCGCGGCACAAGCCGAAGAGCAGCTCAACTCATCGGCCATGCAGGACATGATCCGGGGTATTCCGATCCCGCCCCGGCCCGTCGTGGTGCAGCAGATGCAAACCGAGCTGGGCAAGGCCGAGCCCGACCTCCGCAAGGCGGCACAGATCGTGAGCCAGGATATTGGCCTGACGGTGGCCGTGCTCAAGGTGGTCAACTCGCCAATGTTCGGCCTGAGCCGCAGGGCCGAGTCGGTCGAGCAGGCGGTTGGGCTGATCGGCCTGCGCCAGTTGTCCATATTGGTCACGGCGCTGTCGGTGCGCAGCCTGCTCAAGGGCGATACCCAGATGCTGGGCCGGTTTTACGACACCTCGGCCAAGCGCTCGTATGCGATGACGCGCATGGCCAAGGCAACCAAGGCGGTGGATGTGGGGCTGGCACAGATGTTCGGCCTGTTTTGTGACGTGGGCATCCCGCTGCTGATGAGCCGCTTTCCGAACTACATTGACACCCTCAAGCTTGCCAATATGGACCCGGAGCACTCGTTCACCCGCATCGAGCAGAACGCCCACAACACCGACCACGCCCTGATCGGCGCCATGATGGTCAAGTCCTGGGACCTGCCCAACACCGTCGCCCTGGCCATACGGCTGCACCATGACTACGAAGTTTTTCTGGACCCCAAGGTGCCGCGCGATGTGTCGCGCCTGATTGCGCTGGGCCTGGTGGCCGAGGTGGCCATCCAGCGCTATGCACGCCTGCACTCCACGGTCGAGTGGTTCAAGGGTGGCGACTTCGTGGCCGGTGCCCTGGTGCTCTCGCCGGCCGAGGTGGAGGAGTGGATCGAACAGATCATCGAAGAGTTCGCCGCCGGCAGTGACTGAGCGGCCGATACCGCAATGCGGGCGGGCTGCAGGCTTTAGCTGCTGACCCGCACCCGTGAGAGCGGCGGGTTGCGGGCAAAGTAGCCCTCGATGCCCCGCATCAGCGCATCGGCCAGCTGGTTCAGGAAGTCTTCGTTGTTGAGTTTGGCTTCTTCGCTG
>CANBTQ010000243.1 GCA_947372425.1 Comamonadaceae bacterium
AGATCGCTTTGCGGGCAGTGCAGGCCGGTGGAGAAGCGCCAGGTGGGCACGGGCTGTGCGCCCTCCTCCACGGGATTCGCTTCGTCCAGCACATAGACGTTCAGGCGGCCGCTGCCGCGTTTCAGGGAGGTCTCAATCGCTTCCAGTGCACGGGCCTTTTCGACCCCGTCAATGCGGAAGCGGTCGGCCACCACATCCAGGAACTTCACCGCCACATCGGCAGCGTCTGCCGCCGCTTTGCCTTTACCCGCGGTCTTGGCGGCTTTGGGCGCCACTTCCACACTCAGCCGCTCCCGCGTGCCGGTGCGCTCGGCGTGCACGCGGGTGAAGCCGCTGGCGCTCAGCCATTGGGTTAGCTCTTCGGCCGAAGTCTCGGCGGGCAACTCGACAGGAAAGGTCAGCACCAAGCGCGGGTTGTTCGCCCACTGTGCGCGCCGCAGCATCTCGGCATAAATGGTCTCCGGCGTGTCGTGCTGCACCGGCAAGGCGGTCTGGCGGTCGAACAGGTTGCCGGCGCGGGAGAACAAGAGCTTGAGGTGGTCGTTCAGCTCGGTCATCGTGCCCACAGTGGAGCGGCTGGAGCGCACCGGGTTGGTCTGGTCAATGGCAATGGCCGGGGGCACGCCCTCCACCTTGTCCACCGCGGGCTTGTCCATGCGGTCCAGAAACTGGCGCGCATAGGCCGAGAAGGTCTCGACATAGCGGCGCTGGCCTTCGGCATACAGCGTGTCAAACACCAGGCTGGACTTGCCCGAGCCGCTGGGGCCGGTGACCACGGTCAGCTCACCCGTGCGTATGTCCAGGTCGAGGTTCTTGAGATTGTGCTGGCGCGCTCCGCGGATGCGGATGGTTCCCTGGGACATGGTGGCTGCTCTTTCGAATGAGGACAGACATTCTAGGAGCTAAGGGATAACCTTTACCGGCGCTGCGATGGCGCCGCAGGCGGGGTCTGACCGGTCAGTCCAGCAGGGCGCGCTCCAGCTTGCGGCTGGCCTTGGCACCCACTGCGGCCTGGATCTTGGGCAGCAGTTTGAGCAGTTCCTGGTAGCCCGCTGCGCCTTCCACCGA
Organism: Comamonadaceae bacterium; assembly: GCA_947372425.1. GTDB lineage: Bacteria > Pseudomonadota > Gammaproteobacteria > Burkholderiales > Burkholderiaceae_C > Allorhodoferax. The sequence continues at coordinate 1,069 of CANBTQ010000243.1, forward strand.
GAGGTTCAGCATGAAGCCGCGCAGACCCAGGCTGGCGGTGAGCTGGGTGGCTATGGGTTTGGCGTCAAAGTAACGCTGCTGCTCGGAACGTGGTGGCTCGTTGGAGCGCAGTTCGGCCGGGGAAGATTCGAGGTCCAGCGGCATGGGGGCCGACTCCAGCGGAGCGGCGCCGGCCTGCAGCGCCAGAAAGCCCTGATTCAGCATGTGGTCCACATCGACCTGTGTCATGCCCATGCCGGCCGTGGCTGCCAGCACCTCGGCCACGGTCTTGCGGCCGTCAAACAAAATGAAGGTGGAGCGCTGCCGGCTGCTGAACAGAGGCGAGCGTTCTTTGAACGCCGTCTGCCCCAATTCCGTTTTATATAGTTTCATCCCGGCCTCGCCAGAGTGTCTCGTGGACACGGAGGATATACGATTAAAAAAAGGCTCTCCGAAGAGAGCCCTTCAAAACGGACCCGGCATCGAAACCAGCCGGTTCGTTAACTCACCGGTTCAGTCGTTGGCGTAAATGTCAACGTCCTTGGTTTCTTTGACAAACAGCACGCCGATCACAAAGGTCATACCGGCAATGATGATGGGGTACCACAGCCCGTTGTACATATTGCCGGTCTGCGCCACGATGGCAAATGCCGTGGTGGGCAACAGACCGCCGAACCAGCCGTTGCCGATGTGGTAGGGCAGGCTCATGGAGGTGTAGCGGATGCGGGTGGGGAACATTTCCACCAGCATGGCGGCAATCGGGCCGTAGACCATGGTCACCAGAATCACCAGGTAGGTCAGAATGGCTGCCACAGTGACCTTGTCAAACTTGGCCATATCGGCCTTGGCCGGGTAATTGGCGGCCTTGAGCGCATCCGCCAAGGTCTTCTTGAACTCATCGCCCTTGGCCTTGGCCTCGTCCTTGGATATGCCCTTGGACGTGTAGCTGGCGATCACGGTGCTACCCACGGTGATGGTGGCGGGCGTGCCGGCGGCGGCAGGCGCGTTCTCATAGCTGACCGACGCGCTGGCCAGTGCCTGCTTGGCAATGTCGCAGGAGCTGGTGAACTTGACGGTGCCAGTGGGGTTGAACTGGAACGAGCACTCGCCTTCATAGGCCGTGACCACCACCTTGTTGGCAGCCTGGGCCGCGGCCAGATCCGGGTTGGCGGCCTTGGTCAGCGCGGTGAAAACCGGGAAGTAGGTCACCACGGCCAGCAGGCAGCCCAGCATGATGATGGGTTTGCGGCCGATCTTGTCCGACAACGTGCCGAAGATCACGAAGAAAGGGGTGCCGATCACCAGCGAGATGGCCACCATGATGTTGGCCGTGGCGCCGTCCACCTTGAGCGCCTGGGTCAGGAAAAACAGTGCATAGAACTGGCCGGAGTACCAGACCACAGCCTGACCGGCGGTCAGACCCACCAGCGCCAGGATCACGATCTTGAGGTTCTTCCACTGGCCGAAGGACTCGGACAGCGGCGCCTTGGAGGTCTTGCCCTCGGCCTTCATCTTGGCAAAGGCAGGCGACTCGTTCATGCTCAAGCGGATATACACCGACACGCCCAGCAGCAGCACCGAGACGATAAAGGGAATGCGCCAGCCCCATTCGGAGAAGGCCGCCTCACCGATCACGGTGCGTGTGGCCAGAATCACAATCAGGCTGAGGAACAGGCCCAGAGTGGCCGTGGTCTGGATCCACGAGGTGTATGCACCACGCTTGTCATTGGGTGCGTGCTCGGCCACGTAGGTGGCAGCACCGCCGTATTCACCACCCAGCGCCAGACCCTGCAGCATGCGCAGCGCAATCAGGATGACGGGAGCAGCCACACCGATGGTGGCGTAGTTGGGCAGGATACCCACAATGAAGGTGGACAAACCCATGATCAGGATGGTCACCAGGAAGGTGTACTTGCGTCCGATCATGTCGCCCAGGCGGCCGAATACCAGTGCGCCAAAAGGCCGCACGATAAAGCCGGCGGCGAAGGCCAGCAGCGCGAAGATGAAGGCCGAGCCTTCGTCCAGACCGCTGAAAAATTGCTTTGCGATGATGGCTGCCAGCGAGCCATAAAGATAAAAGTCGTACCACTCAAAAACGGTACCCAACGAAGAAGCAAAGATGACCTTCTTCTCTTCCGCCGACATCGGACGCGCGACGTTTTTTGCCATATTTGTGTCTCCTGTATTTATGAATCCAACGCGCTGAATGTACCAGCGTGAGGCGCACTATCCGGTGAGGTACTGACGGCAATCTGACAAGCATCTTGCAGAGGCTTGCACGGAACTGAATCCGTTCTTACAGACCCGTACTAACCCTAGGTCAGCCCAATTACAGGTTCTATGTAAGTAGTTGGTCAGCACCCCTACACAGAATCGCGCCGTGTGTTCGCAAGGCACATCGCTTTCTAATCCCTTTCACTTACCAAGAGGAGACCCACATGAGTGATCCGGTGGTCGACAAAATCCAAAAGAATCCGAAGTACCTTGAACTTCGCAGCAAACGCACCAGCTTCGGCTGGACGCTGACACTGCTGATGATGGTCGTGTACTACGGCTACATCGCGCTGATCGCGTTCAACAAGCCCTTCCTGGCACAGCCCATCGGCGCCGGCGTGACCACGCTGGGCATCCCGATTGGCATGGGTGTGATCGTTTTCACGGTCGTCATCACCGCCATCTACGTACGCCGCGCGAACAGCGAGTTCGACGCACTGACCGCAGAAATCCTGAAAGACGCATCCAAATGAGCAAGACCAAACAAACACTGGCCACGCTGCTGATGCTGCTGGTCGCAGGCTCGGCCTTTGCAGCCGGCGGCGACCTCGGCCAAGTCGACAAGCAGCCCACCAACTGGGTGGCGATCTCCATGTTCGCCGTCTTCGTGGTCGGCACCCTGTTCATCACCAAGTGGGCCGCAGCCAAGACCAAGTCGGCTGCTGACTTCTACACCGGTGGTGGCGGCATTACCGGTTTCCAGAATGGCCTGGCGATTGCCGGCGACTACATGTCGGCCGCTTCCTTCCTGGGTATTTCCGCTGCGGTGATGGCCACTGGCTATGACGGCCTGATCTACTCCATCGGCTTCCTGGTGGGCTGGCCCGTCGTGACCTTCCTGATGGCCGAGCGCCTGCGCAACCTGGGCAAGTTCACCTTTGCCGACGTCGCCGGTTACCGCTTCCAACAAGGTCCTATCCGCGCCTTCGCTGCCTCTGGAACGCTGGTGGTGGTGGCCTTCTACCTGATCGCACAGATGGTGGGTGCCGGTGCCCTGATCAAGCTGCTGTTTGGTCTGGAATACTGGATGGCCGTGGTGATCGTCGGCGCGCTGATGATGATTTACGTGCTGTTCGGCGGTATGACTGCCACCACCTGGGTGCAGATCATCAAGGCCTGCATGCTGCTCGCCGGTGTGACCTTCATGGCCTTCATGGTGCTGGCCCAGTTCGGCTTCAGCCCCGAAGCGCTGTTCGCCAAGGGCGTGGAAGTGCGTACCCTGATCGCTGGCAACACACAAGCCGCTGCAGTGACTGCTGCTGCTGCCCTGACCGCTGCTGCGAACACACCTGAACTGGTGGCTGCCGCTGCTGCCGCTACCGAAAAGGCCAACGCCCTGAACCCGGCCAAGATCGGCCTGGCCATCATGGGACCTGGCGGCTTCGTGAAAGACCCGATCTCTGCCATCTCCTTCGGTATGGCCCTGATGTTCGGTACTGCCGGTCTGCCCCACATCCTGATGCGCTTCTTCACCGTGCCCGATGCCAAGCAAGCCCGTAAATCGGTTCTGTGGGCAACCACCTGGATCGGCTACTTCTATGTGCTGATTTTCATCATCGGCTTTGGTGCCATCACCCTGGTGCTGACCAACCCCGAATTTGCCAACGTCGCTACCGGCGTGATCAA
>CANBTQ010000244.1 GCA_947372425.1 Comamonadaceae bacterium
AGGCAGCCGTCGCCCATGAACACATAGGTGTTGTGGTCGACCACGGCGTGGCCTTCGCGGTTGAATTCCTTGGCCAGCAGCTTTTCTGCCAGCGCCATGCCCACGGCATTGGTCAGGCCCTGGCCCAGCGGGCCGGTGGTGGTTTCCACACCCGGGGTGATGCCGTATTCGGGGTGGCCGGCGGTCTTGCTGTGCAGGGTGCGGAAGTTCTTCAGCTCGTCCATGGGCAGCTTGTAGCCGGTGAGGTGCAAGAGCGCATAAATCAGCATGGAGCCGTGGCCGTTGGACAGCACAAAGCGGTCGCGGTTGAGCCATTGCGGATTGGCCGGGTTGTGGCGCAGGTGCTCGCCCCACAGGGCTACTGCCATGTCCGCCATGCCCATGGGGGCGCCGGGGTGACCGGAGTTGGCTTGTTGAACTGCGTCCATGGCAAGTGCGCGAATTGCGCTTGCCATCTGTTGGGTATTGGCCATAGGTTGGCGGCTCCGGTAGGTGGTGAAGGCGATGACAGAACTCCGCATTTTACCGGTGCCACAGGCCGGGGTCCGGTACCCGCCTGCTTAGCGCCCGCACAGCGCTGCGGACTGCCCGCGCTATGCTTGCCGCATGAGCCTGCTTTTCACCCCCCTGACCCTGCCCTCCCCGCGCGGCGGCATCACCCTGCCCAACCGCATCGTGATCGCTCCCATGTGCCAGTATTCGGCCACCAATGGCGAGGCCACCGACTGGCATTTGATGCACTGGGGCAACCTGTTGAACAGCGGCGCCGCCCTGTTCACCATCGAGGCCACGGCCGTGCTGCCCGAAGGCCGCATCACACCCGCCTGCCTGGGTCTGTGGGATGACCGCACCGATGCCAGGCTGGCCGATACCCTGCAGCGCGCACGCAAGCTGGCGCCCCACACCGCCGTCTGCATCCAACTCGCGCACGCCGGGCGCAAAGCGTCGAGTGCGCTGCCCTGGCAGGGCGGGCAGTTGCTGGATGCAGCGCAGGGCGGCTGGCAGACTTACGGGCCATCGGCCCTGCCACAGTTACCCCAGGAGCGCGCGCCCATCGCCCTGGATGCCGGCGAACTGGTGCGCGTGCGCGAAGCCTTTGTCACCGCCGCGCTGCGTGCCGACAAGATGGGGGTGGACGCGATTGAGCTGCACGGGGCCCACGGTTATCTGCTGCACGAATTCCTGTCGCCGCTGTCCAACCAGCGCAGCGATGGCTACGGCGGCAGCCTCGAAAACCGCATGCGCTATCCGCTGGAGGTGTTTGCCGCGGTACGTGCGGCCTACCAGGGTGTGCTGGGCATCCGCGTATCGGCCAGCGATTGGGTGGACGGCGGCCTGACGGCCGATGAAGTGACCGAATTCGCCCGGCAACTGAAGGCACTGGGCTGCGACTTCATCCACGTCTCCAGCGGTGGCCTGTCGCCACAGCAGAAGATTGCCATCGGCCCGGGCTACCAGGTGCCCTTTGCCCGGCAGATCCGCGCCGCCACCGGCATGCCCACCACCGCCGTGGGCCTGATTACCGAGCCACAGCAGGCCGAAGCCATTCTGCAGGCCGGCGATGCCGATCTGGTCGCCCTGGCCCGCGCCTTTTTGTACCAGCCGCGCTGGGGCTGGCAGGCTGCTGCGGCACTGGGTGCGTCCGTGCAAGCCCATCCGGTGTACTGGCGCTGCCTGCCGCGCGAGGCACAGTCTGCCTTCGGCAAGGTTGCCATAGGCGGGCGCTGAGCGGCGCGCCACCATGCACGGCCTGCACCTGACCGCCGACCTGTACGGCTGCGCCTGTGAACCCGCCTTGCTGACCGATGCGCAACGCCTGGGCGAACAGTGCCTGGGCGCGGTGCAAGAGGCCGGGCTGCAGGCGGTGGCCACGCTGTTTCACCACTTCCCGGACACGGCGCAAGGCGCCGGTGGCGTAACCGCTACGGTGCTGCTGGCCGAGTCACACCTGTGCGTCCACACCTGGCCCGAGCTGGCCGCGGTGACGCTGGATGTGTATGTGTGCAACTTTGGTGGTGACCATTCGGCCAAGGCCCATGCGTTGATGGGCGCGCTGCAGTCGCTACTTCAACCAGACAGCAGCCGCGTGCACCAGCTGGAGCGCGGCGCCGCTGCGGGCCCATCGGCTACAGATTAAAGGCTGGCTGCAGGCCACCGGGTTGCGCTGGTACAGCGCTGCCCAGAGACCGCCGCATGGCGCGCGGCCGGAGGGTCCGATGCCCGGCTCATCGCGTTTCAAATACCTGGGACTCAGCGTGGTTTGCACCCAGAACCAGTCCGCTCTGCACAGCCAGCGGCAGCCAGTGAGAAAAATCCAGTGCGGGCGCGGCGTCCAGTGCCGGCTCCAGCGCAAGGCCGGACAACAGCCCGCTCAGCAAAGCCACTTCGCCCGGCAGGGCCTGGCGCAGCCGGGGCTGGAGTCCGGCACGCCAGACCACCACGTCCTGCGCAACACGGTCTTGCAATTGCACCGCCACGTCGGCCAACGCGGGCTGGCCCTCCCGATGCGCCAGCAGCAGGCTGGCCAGCGGCCAGGCGCTGCACAGCGTAGTCAGCCCTGGCGCCAGCGCCAGGCGCAGGGTTTGCGGGTCCTGCGTGGTCAACAGCACCAATGTGCCCAGATCGGCATCCCGGTTGGCGGCTGTGGCACACCGGTGCAAAGCCCACTCGGCCCGCGCCACATCCGGCAGATAAGGTGCATCCTGCAACTGCGCGCTGTTTGCAATAAACCCTGCCAGCGCCTCGCCCCATTGCGCCACGTCGCCGCGCAGGGGCGGATGACAATGCCAGAAGGCGCGCGCCAGGTCGGCAAAGCTCTGCGGGCCCAGCAGCTGGGCCAGCACCGCATAGACGGCCAGCAGGGCGCGTTCAGCCAACATGTGGCCATTGGCCTGGTAGGCCCGCAGGCCGCGCTGCGGATGGGCGCCCACGCCGGTGGCGTGGGCCTGCAGCTGAGCTGCGGCCTCCTGTGGCGGCCAGGCGAACAGCGCCTCCAGCAAAGCCTGTTGTTGGTCCGCCAGCGTGCTCATGCCGGCACCTGCAAGGTCTGCTGCGACAGCGCACGGGCACGGGCAGCCTCGTCCAGCAACACCGCGAGGGCCGGGATGTTGGTGTCCCACTCCATCAGGGTTGGCACGGCACCAAAACAGCCCAGTGCCTGGCAGTACAAGTCCCACACGGGGGCACACACGCGACTGCCGTGGTCGTCTATCACGATGCTGCCGTGGACATCACTGACATGGCAGTGGCCAGCCAGATGCAGTTCCCCCACCGCACCGGGGTCGATCTGGCAGAGCCATGCGCGACAGGCCGCCAGCGGGTCGGCGCACAGGCCGGCCGCATGCGCGTTCAGCGCGTTGACATAAATATTGTTTACGTCAATCAGCAGGGCGCAACCGGTGCGCTGCGCCAGGGCATTCAAAAAGGCCGGCTCTGCCAGCGTGTCTGCAGGGCTGGCATGCCATTGCAAATAGGCCGACAGGTTTTCCACCAGCAGGGGCCGCTTGAGCCGGTCCTGCACCCGCTGCACATTGGCAGCCAACACGTCCAGTGCCTCGCGGGTAAACGGCAAGGGCAGCAGGTCGGCAGCGTGCACCGGTCCACCGGAAAAAAGTCCGCGGGCAAAACTGGCGTGGTCGCTTACGCGCACCGGCTCCACGCGTTCCACCAGACCGGCCAATTGGTCCAGATGCCAGGAATCCAGTCCCGCCGCAGAGCCCAGCGACAGGCCGACCCCATGCAGGCTGATGGGGTAGCACGCGCGCGCACGCTCCAGCACAGCCAGTGCGGCGCCGCCCGCGGCAAAAAAATTCTCGGAGTGCACCTCCAGAAAATCCAGCGCGGGCCGCTCGTCCAGCAGTTGTGCGTAATGCGGATGCCGCCAGCCCACGCCAACAGCCATGGGTGTGTCGGTCCGGACGGCCGGTGCAGACTTTTCGGGCATGGCAGAAGCGGCGGGGCAGTGGGGCGTATTACATCTTGAGCTTTTTGGCTTCGTCGGCGGTCAGGCCTTTGAGGGTCTTGCAGGTTCCGGCGGCCACGTATTTCCACTCGGCCTTGTCCATGTCCACCTTGGACTGACCGGCACAAGAATGGACACCGGAGGTGCTGGCGCAATCGTTTTGACCGGCCTTGGCAATGCCAAAGCACTTTTCTTTTTCGGCCGCTGCAGCCGGTGCGGAAGCAAGGGCCAAGGTCATCAAGGTGGCAGCGGTAGTGGCGATCAGAGTGGCTTGTTTCATGAAAATTTCCTTTGAAGTGGTATGAAGATACAACGCATTGCAACGCAACCGGCCGTGGCAGCTTTTCAGTGCGCCCATGCGGCCATTCTTGGTCGTTGGCCCGCCGCCGTTCTTACAGGCGCGCCCTGAATTTTGTACGACAACCGCAAATGGCACCCGATACACTGTGACGCACGGCCGCAACCCCACACCAAACAATGTCCAGCCCTCCCCAGCCCCCACCCGCCTTTGCACAGCAGGTAGCCGACCTGCGCGATTACCTGATGAAGTTCGCACGCCTGCAACTGCGCAATGAGACCTGGGCCGAGGACGCGGTGTCCGAGGTCATGGTCGCAGCGCTGGCCAAGCCCCAGTCCTTTGGCAACCGCTCGCAGCTCAAGACCTGGCTGGTGGGCATTCTCAAGCACAAGATCATTGACGCCATGCGCCTGCGCGGCCGGCAGGTATGCCTGGCCGACGATGGCGAGGACAGTGCGGAAGACCCGCTGGAATACCTGGGCTTCAAGGCCGACGGGCACTTTGTCGAATCGCCGGCCGAGTGGGGCGACCCGGAGCAACAGGCCAGCAGCCGGCAGTTTTTTGCGGTTCTGGAAATTTGCACCAGCCAATTGCCGGCGGTGCAGGGGCGCTTGTTTCTGATGCGCGAGTGGCTGGAACTGAGCAGCGAATACATCTGTAAGGAGTTGCAGCTCACGCC
>CANBTQ010000245.1 GCA_947372425.1 Comamonadaceae bacterium
CGGCCGAAGTTGTAGATCAGCGTGTTCCAGTCCTGGTGAAAGCCTTCCTTGGGGTCGGCGTATTCGTACAGGTGGGTGCCGTCAAACTCGGCCAGGCCGTGCGCGTCGCTGGGGAAGTGGGCCGGCACCCAGTCCAGGATCACGCCCAGGCCGGCATCGTGCGCGGCGTCGACAAAATCGCGGAATTCTTCGGGGCTGCCAAACCGCGCGGTGGGCGAAAACAGGCCCAGCGGCTGGTAGCCCCATGAGCCGTCAAACGGGTGCTCGCTGACGGGCAGCAACTCGAGGTGGGTAAAGCCCATCTCCTTGGCGTAGGGCACCAGGGTGTGCGCCAGCTCGGTGTAGCTCAGCCAGCGCCAGCCGTCCATCTTGCGCCAGGAGCCCAGGTGCACCTCGTAGATGCTCATGGGTTTGTCAAAGGCATTGGCCGCGGCGCGCTCGGGACGCATGGGCTTGCGCGGCATCAGCGGGTAGACCACGCTGGCATTGTCCGGGCGCATCTGTGACTGGAAGGCGTAGGGGTCGGCCTTGAGGGTGATGGCGCCCTTGGCACCCAGGATCTCGAACTTGTAGATGTCGCCCTGCATCAGGCCGGGGATGAAGATTTCCCAGACGCCGCATTCGCGCCGCAGGCGCATGGGGTGGCGCCGTCCATCCCACTGGTTGAAGCTGCCCACCACCGAGACGCGCCGGGCATTGGGCGCCCAGACGGCGAAGCTGACACCGGCCACACCCAGCATGCTGGTCAGGTGCGCGCCCAGGCATTCAAACGGACGCTGGTGCGAGCCCTCGCCCAGCAGCCAGACATCCATCTCCTGCAGCACAAAGGGGAAGCGGTAGGCATCTTCCAGCACCTGGACGTGGGGCGAGGTGCGCTCGGGCGCCGGGGCCCAGGTTACCTGCAGCTGGTAGTCAAAGGCTTCGGTGGTGTCGGGAACCGTGCCGCTGAACACCTCGGTGTCGTCGCAGGGCAGCAGGGTGGCGCGCAGGCTGCCGGTCTGGCGGTCCAGCACGTTCACGCCTTGTGCGCCTGGCAGCACAGCGTTGACCCAGAGCGCGCCTGTACGGAGGTGCATACCCAGGACGCTGAACGCATCGCTGTGGTCGGCCCGCATGAGCGCGGCCGTATCGTTCGCAGTCAACATATTCTTCTTATCCGTTCAAGTCAGAGCAGTATGTTCGTGCATTTCGGGGCACCCGTATAGGCTATACCCTTAAACACGTCGGCCAACAGAAAAACGGATCCGGTACGTAACTATTTTCAGCGGCTGCGCCCGGCCCGGTACGAGGCCTTGTTGCTGATTTTGGCCGGTACGCCGCCGCCCAGACTGTCGGCCGCCGCCAGCCGCGCCATCGATTTGCCTGCATGGGCATGGGTGATGGCCAGTCCCAAGGCATCCGCCGCATCGGTGCCGGGCAGGCCGCTCAAGAGCAGCAGGCGCTTCACCATTTCCCGAATCTGGCTTTTTTGCGCCCGGCCGTGCCCGGCCACGGCCTGCTTCATCTGCAGCGCGGTGTACTCGGCCACCGGCAGGTTTTGAGAAACGAGGGCCGTGATCAGTGCCCCGCGTGCCTGGCCCAGCAGCAGGGTGGACTGCGGGTTGACGTTGACGAAGACGATTTCCACCGCCGCACAGTCCGGCTGGTAGCGCTGCACCACCTCGCCAATGCCGTCAAACAGCACCTTGAGGCGCGCCGGCAGGGCATGGGTGTCCAGGTGCTGGGTGCTGATGGTGCCGCTGGCCACATAGCTGAGCTGGCCGCCGGCTTCATCCACCACGCCAAACCCGGTGGTGCGCAGGCCGGGGTCAATACCAAGAATTCGCATGCGGGGATGATAGCGGGGGCCGTCACAGCAGTGCCGAATGGGGCGCTTAGGATCGGTGCCGGGTACATACAAAATAAACGTTGGAATGCAGGACGCGATTACGCGATCAATCGAATGAAAAAAAAGTCTCTCAAGTGGGCGCTGGTGTGGGTATTGGCGGCGGGCCTGGCCCATGCCGAATCCGAAATCCATGGCGCCGGCTCCACCGCCGCCGCACCGATTTACAAGTCGTGGGCCGCTGAATACCAGAAGGCCAGTGGCGTGAGCCTGGTGTACGAGGGCGTTGGTTCGTCTGCGGGGGTTAAAAAAATTGCGGCCCATGAGGTCAGCTTCGGGGCTTCGGACGTGGCCCTGAGCGAGGCCGACCTGGCCCGGCAGGGGCTGGTGCTGTTTCCGATTGCCATCACCGGCATCGCCCCGGTGCTGAACCTGCCGGGTATTCGGGACGGCCAACTGCGGCTTACCGGTGCGCTGCTGGCACACATTTTTTCCGGCGAAATCAAACGCTGGAATGCGGACGAAATCGCCGAACTGAACCCCACGCTGCGCTTGCCGGACCTGCGCATCGCCGTGGTGGTGCGGGCCGATGGCTCCGGCACCACCTACAACTTCACCGACTACCTGTCCAAGGTGAGCGCTGCGTGGAAGTCCACCTGGGGCACCAAGTCCAGCCTGGCGTGGCCCGAAGGCTTCACGGCCGTCAAGGGCAGTGCGGCAGTCGTCAATGCCGTCAGGCAAAGTGTGGGCGCGGTGGGCTATGTGGATTACGGCTATGCCAAGGAAGGCAAGCTGACCACCATCAGCCTGCAGAATGCGCGCGGCGAATTTGTGGCTGCGGGCGTCGACTCTTTCAGCGTGGCATTGGCCAACAGCGAATGGGTCAGCCAGGGCCGCTTTGCCGCCACCCTGACCAACCAGGATGGCAAGGGCGCGTGGCCCATCACCATGGGCACATTTGCGCTGGTGCCGCAGGTGAGCGACACCCCCGAGCAAACCCTGCGCGCGCTGAAGTTTTTTGTCTGGTCTTTCATCAACGGCGACCGGCTGGTGCAATTGAGCAACTTTGTGCGCCTACCCGACCGCATCCAGGCCAAGGCCTTCAAGGCCATCAGCTCGGTCAAGGACCGGGCGGGTGGTGCGCTGGGGCTGGGCGTTTTGCAGCCGTAAGGCCGTCCGTTTCAGTGCCTTGTGCAATAGGCCGAAGTCTTGGCCATCGCGCCCCGGACGGACTTAGAAGTGGTACTGGATGTTGCGGAAATCACTGATTGCAAACACGTACAGGATCAGGAGGTCCGCTTCGTCAACGTTGTTGATCTGGTGCCGGGCATTGCCGGGAATGAACAACATTCTTCCCGGTTCGACGGCATGCACGACCTCTTCAATGGTGACTGTTCCACGTCCCGACAGCGTGAAATAAGTTTCAGGCTGTGCGTGGTAATGCGGCTCGAGCGACTCGCCCTTTTTGATGCGAACGACTCCCATCGTCATGTCGTTCTGGCACCCTGAACCACTTCCGAGTAGCTCTTTCCACTCCGCCTTGCCTCGTAAAGCCACCTGATCGAGTGGCCAGCGATCCCATTCCATCTCATCAAGGTGTTTGGAAGCCGTTTGCATTGCCAGCCTGCTTTCATGAATTTGATCGCGTCATTTTAGGAGGCAGTCGAAAAACGCTTGGCCTATCGCCGGTGATTACCGGGAGCAACAGGCCTAAATCGTTGCGAGGCGCTGAACCATGTCCGGAAACTGCGCCACCATGCGAATCAGCAGTGAAGCCTGTGCGTTGGGTTTCGCCCGGCCTTGTTCCCAGTTTTCAAGGGTCCGAGCGTTGGTGCGCAAATAGTGCGCAAACACCGGGCGCGACAAGCGCAATTGTTCGCGCACTTGAAGTACCTCCTGCGGTAGCAGCACCTGCGAGGGCTTGCTTTCAATCTTGAACGTGCGCAGCGTGAGTTTGCCCTCACGCTCGGATTTCAAGGCATCCAATCCTTCTGTCAGTTCAGCAAAAATATCGCGTTTAGTGGTCATCACGTTCTCCATTTGTAGGCTGGCGGCTTTCCAATTCGGTTTTCAAAAGTTGTTTGAGTACTTTGCGCTGTGCCGGAGTCAGATCGTCCGCTTGGTCTTTGTCATAAACCGTAAAAAGCCAGAACTGATCACCACCCGACCACCAGTAATAAATGACCCTCAGACCACCGCGCTTTCCTTTGCCGCGACGCGGGTCCGCTTGACGCAGTTTGCGCAAACCGCCAGTTCCTTCTATGACAGCACCTGCTGTCGGGTCATTCATCAACTCAAGTTGCAACAGCCTGTATGCCTCGTCATCCATGTAGTCTTTGCGGGTTCGCGCGAACGGAGGCAGTTCAACAAACGTGGCTTGCATTTTTAAAGTGTACGTTACTTGCGTACAAAACGCAAAGTGGGCACCGAAGTATTTCCTGGACAGACCACCCTGGAAAATGATTGCGCCCAGTGCCATCCAGTCGACACCGTCCCATGAAGTGACTAAGCAGCCGTGCCGGGCTGCTTAGCCGTGCCCGTGCAGTCGCACCTGGTTTCGCCCGGCCGCTTTGGCCTGGTACATGGTGGCATCGGCCTGCTGGAGGATGTCATCCTGCGTGGCCGTGTCGTTGACGAAAACCACCACGCCAATGCTGGCCGTGCACCGGTGTTCGATGCGCAGCTCCGGCTGGCCTTCGTGCGCGCACTGGAGCTGGTAAAGCTCCGACAGGCTGGCCCGGATCTTTTCTGCAACCCCCAGCGCCTGCTGAATCGATACGGCCTTGTCCGCATCGAGCTCACTCAGCAAGACCACAAATTCATCGCCACCAAAGCGTGCCACCGTATCCATCTCGCGCACGCAGGTGCTCAAGCGCCGCGCAGCCTCCACCAGCAGCAGGTCCCCGACCAAGTGGCCCTGGGTGTCGTTGAGGGCCTTGAAGTTGTCCAGATCCAGCACCATCACCGCACAATGGCTGGCGCTGCGTTTGCTGGCCACCATGAGCTGGCCGAGGCGGTCATTGAGCAGGCGCCGGTTGGGTAGCTGCGTGAGCGTGTCGTAGAAGGCGAGTTGGCGCACCTGGTCTTCGAGCTGCTTGCGCTCGGTGATGTC
>CANBTQ010000246.1 GCA_947372425.1 Comamonadaceae bacterium
ACAGATTCGCCACGCCATTTATTCGCTGGCCCAGTTCAACATGGAAGCCGCCGAGCAGGTGTCCGCCAACGAATCGCGCGTCAATGCGATGGAAGTCGAAATCGACCACGCGTTGTCGTCCATCATTGCCCGGCGCCAGCCCACGGCGCGCGATCTGCGCCTCTTGATGGCCATCTCCAAGACCACGGCCAACCTGGAGCGCGTGGGTGATGAAGCCGAAAAGATTGCACGCATGGTGCGCTCCATCATCCAGAGCGGCGCACCGCGCTCACTGCCGTCGCTGGAGCTGCGCGTGGCTGCGGACCTGGCATCGGGTCTGCTTAACAAGGCATTGGACGCCTTTGCCCGCCTGGATGTGACGGCAGCCGTGGCCATCCTCAAAGAGGACGACCTGATCGACCAAGAATTTGACGGCTTCGTGCGCAAGCTGGTGACCTACATGATGGAAGACCCGCGCACCATCTCGCCCAGCCTGGACCTGCTGTTTCTGGCCAAGGCGATCGAGCGTATTGGCGACCACGCCAAGAACATTGCCGAGTTCATCATCTATGTGGTCAAGGGCGAAGATGTGCGCCACTCCAGCATGGAAAAGATCGAGTCGGTGGTGCGATGAACTTCCAAGCAAGCCAGTACGCAAGCTGCGCTGCCACCCGTTTGGGCGCAATCGGGGTTGAGATAGCCCGGCGGGCGGTGCTATGAGAAACATGCCTGCCGTACTGGTGGTGGAGGACGAACCGTCCATCGCCGAGCTGATCGCTGTAAACCTGCGCCACAACGGCTTTCGCACCACCTGGGCAATTGACAGTGCCAGTGCCCAGTTGGAGATTGATGCGGCGGTGCCGGATCTGATTCTGCTGGACTGGATGCTGCCTGGCGAAAGCGGTCTGGTGCTGGCCAAGCGCTGGCGCGCCCACCCGCGGACCAAGGAAGTCCCCATCATCATGTTGACGGCCCGCGGCGACGAGGCCGACCGGGTTGCCGGCCTGGACGCGGGTGCCGATGACTACATTGCCAAACCCTTCTCCACGCGCGAATTGCTGGCCCGGGTGCGGGCCGTGCTGCGCCGCAAGGCGCCGCAGACGGTGGGCGAGGCCTTGAATGTTGCGGGCTTGAGTCTGGACCCATCGACCTACCGGGTGGCATTCCAGGAGCAGCAATTGAAGCTGGGGCCAACCGAATTCAAACTCTTGCAGTTTCTGATGAACGCGGCCGAGCGTGTGCACAGCCGTGCCAGCCTGCTCGACAAGGTCTGGGGCGACCATGTGTACATCGAGGAGCGCACGGTGGACGTGCATGTGAAGCGTCTGCGTGAAGCCCTGGGTGCTGCCGGCCCCATGGTGGAAACCGTGCGCGGTGCCGGCTACCGGCTCACCGCCAAGCCGCTGGTGCCCGTGCAGCCAGCCGAGAAAAGTAGCGTTTGAGTCTGAAAGGCTGACGCCAAGCGTCTACAGTAGCCCATGTTTTGGCGAGTCGTTTTATTTTTGCTGTGCCAGCTGCTGGCCGCAGCAATGGTCTGGTCGTTTGACAGCGGGCCGCAGCGCCTGCTGTTTGCCGCTTTGGCAGCACTGGGTGCCTCTTATTTGTGGCTGCTTTTTGACGCACTGCGGGGTTGGCGTCTGCTGCGCTGGCTGCGCTCGGGAGACACTTCGCATATTCCGCTGGGCAGTGGTTTCTGGGGTGAGGTGTTTGACCGGGTGCGCAAGCTGGTGCGTTTGCGTGACCGTTCGGTACTAGAGAGCGACAAGCGGCTACAGGAGTTTTTGTCGGCACTGCAGGCCTCGCCCAACGGGGTGCTGCTGCTGGACCAGGAGGGACGCATTGAATGGTTGAACCAGACGGCTGCCAGCCACTTCGGGCTCGATGCCGGACGCGACATGCTGCAGCATCTGGGCAATCTGGTACGTGACCCGGCCTTTGCGGCCTACTTTGCGGCGCGCGACTACCGCCAGGATGTGGTGATGCAAGGGCGGGCCAGTTCCAGCGCCATCCCCGTGAAACTCTCGGTACACATGCACCCCTACGGTGAGGGGCGCAGCCTGCTGCTGTCGCGTGACATCACGGCGCTGGAGCAGGCCGAGGCCATGCGGCGCGACTTCGTGGCCAACGTCTCGCACGAGATCCGTACACCGCTGACGGTACTGGCAGGTTTTGTGGAAACGCTGCAGTCCTTGCGTCTGGACGAAGAGGAGCGTGAGCGCTATCTCGGGCTGATGGCGGTGCAGGCCCAGCGCATGCAGACCCTGGTAAGTGATTTGCTGACCCTGTCGCGCCTGGAGGGCAGTCCGCCGCCACCGGCACAGGAGTGGCACACCGTGGGCACCCTGATGACGCAGTGCAAGCAGGAAGCGCAAGCACTCTCGGCCCTGCTGTGGGGCCATGCACAGGAGCTGCAGTTCACCCTGGAGGCACCGGTGGAAATCGCAGGTTCCCTGTCGGAATTGCACAGCGCGATGTCCAATTTGATCGGCAACGCAGTGCGTTACTCGGCGCCGGACAAAGCCATTGCGGTGCGCTGGAGTGTGCAACCCCATGGCGGGGCGATCTTCAGCGTGCGCGATCAGGGCCAGGGTATCGCACCCGAACACATTCCGCGGCTGACCGAGCGCTTTTACCGGGTGGATCGCAGCCGTTCACGCGAGACCGGAGGCACCGGCCTGGGCCTGGCTATCGTCAAGCATGTAGCCCAGCGGCATGGTGCAGAACTGCTCATAGACAGTGCCCCGGGCAAGGGCTCCTGCTTCTCCATTTCCTTTACGGCGCAGCGGGTGCGCATCGCTGCGGAACACCCGCTGGAAAGCTAGCGCCTCCTGAAAATCAGAACCGTTTCGCTGCTATCAGCGGGGTGGCGCACCTGCGCCAACAGGCTCCACTGCGTGTTGTCCACCCGGTGGGGGGCCGACATATCGCCACCGGGTTCTGCAATCAACCAGGGGCAGGTGGCCCGTGGCTGCATGGGCATCAACTGCAATTTCCCATAGACCTGAAAGGCAGCCGTCTTGCCGGGCCCCAGGCCGAGGGTTTCCACACAACCGGCCGGCTCCATGCGGTCCAACGTGTGGCGCACCAGGGCGTTGTAGCTTTGCGTGTAATTGAGCAGTGGCATCCAAAGTGTCATCAGCAGCAGCCAGCACAGCGCGGCACCGCCTGCCGGCAACACCAGACTCTTCCAGATGGCGGCTCTGTGGCGACCGACCCGCCATTTCACCAGCCAGGCCCAGACCAGGGTCGCCGCCATGGCAATGGCAAATGCCAGGGCCGAAAATTGCGGGACGAAGCCGGGGGCCAGTCTTTCCACGTTGGCAGCCGGCTGGCTCGGGTAGCCGGTCTGCATGGCCAGCCAGACCACCCAGATGGTGAAGCCACAACCCGAGAAGAAAATCAAGGTAAACCAGTCAATCAGTGCAGCCACCTGTCGTTTGAGCGTGGGCAGGGCAAAGGCTGCCAGTGCGGCCATGGCTGGCAGTCCCAGCAGCAGGGTGCGGTCAGGGGAACCGGTGGTTAATGTGGAACCCAGTGTTACCAGGCCAAACCACACTGGCAGGGCCAGGTGCCGGCTCATGTGGCGGCTGACAAGCTGGCGACGCCAGCGCCACACGGTCCAAAAGGCCAGTGGCCAGGCCGGCCAGGTGAACCAGATCAACAGTTGCAGCGCCCCGCTGAATTCGGCCCATGTCGCCTGCGGCACTTCCACCTTCCAGCGCCACAAGCCCAGCCCTATGCACAGGCCGGCACTGAGCAAGGCACTACCTATCAGCAGAGCATTGGTGAGACCCTTGTGCGGGTCCTGCTCCTGCACTTCGGCACCGGCATTGGCATCCAGCCAGTGGATCAGCACACCGCCAGACAGGTACAAGGTGGCAAGCGTTGGTGCACCGCTCAGGCTCAAGGCCAGCACACCGATACTTGCCAGCACAACGGAGGAGCGGGGGCGGTAATGCAATGCTGCCAGCGCGTAAAAAAGCAGGCCGGAAAATCCCAACTGGGCCAGCGCGGGCGTTGTTTCATGGCCGAGCTGGGCCAGCCCCAGGCAGGCTATCAGGGCCAGCAGGCCACCATCGGCCATGGCTCGCGCGTAATCCTTGGGCAGCGCCTCACCACCAAAGGCGAAGGCCACCGGCTGCGCCCGTGGACTGCGTGCCAGGTAATACGTGCCATACCAGGTGGCAGCCAGCGCAAGGGCCAGCAGCAATGCAAAAGGCAGCCGTGCAAACAGGTCTGCTGGTATCCAGCCGGGACACCACTGCAAGAGCCAGGCACCTAACCAGTAAGGTAGAACAGAAGGGTTGTCCGGCGCCATGCCCAACAGGGAGGGGTGCAGCCACTGCGCTGTGCCTTGTGCCAATTCGGCCATGAAGCCCAGGGCCGAAATATCGGCACTTTTCCAGGCGTCACGGCCGATAAAGCCGGGCAGCAGATAAGCCAGGCAAAACAGCACGAGCGCCCCGCGCGGCAGACGCCGCGTTGCCGCCTGGGCAATGATGGCAGGATTGGGATGGTTCACGCGGTAAGCAGTGTAGTGTGCGTCGGGCAGAAAAAAAGCAGCGCGGAAACCCGGGCTGCTTTTTTTGGGGGTTCAGGCCAAAACCTGAATCCGCGTTACTTCGCCGTAACGGAAGTCTTGCCGAAACGATTGCGGAACTTCTCCACACGGCCACCCATGTTGTCCACGGATTTTTGTGTACCGGTGTAGAAAGGATGGGATTCGCTGGTGGTGTCCAGCTTGTACAGCGGCAGTTCGCGGCCGTCTTCCATCTTGATCATTTCTTTGGTATTTGCGCAAGAACGTGTCACGAATTGGAATCCGTTGGACATGTCCTGGAAGCAAATTTCACGGTAATTGGGGTGAATGCCTGCCTTCATATCTTCTCCATCAGTTGCGCCAGCCGCCCCAGCCTATTCCGGGGTACTTATCGCGTAAAGCCT
>CANBTQ010000247.1 GCA_947372425.1 Comamonadaceae bacterium
CTGGCCGCGCGTGCGCCCCGGCGGCGCCGGTAGCTGGAATGAAAAAGGCCTGGACTTTTACGAGCGCATGGTGGACGGCCTGCTGGCGCGCGGCATCAAGCCCTACCTCACGCTGAACCACTGGGACCTGCCCAGCGAACTGCAGGCCAAGGGCGGCTGGACCGACCGCGACACGGTGCACCGCTTTGTGGAATATGCCCAGGGCATAGACCAGCGCATGGGCGACCGCCTGGCCACCATCACCACGCACAACGAGCCCTGGGTGGTGGCGGTGCTGGGCTATGAGCAGGGCATTTTTGCCCCCGGCATCAAGAGCCGCGCCGCGGCCGCCCAGGCCTCGCACCACCTGCTGCTCAGCCACGGCCTGGCGCTGCAAGCCTTGCGCGAGCAGGGCAGCAAGGCGCGTCTGGGCATTGTGCTGAATCTGTCGCCGGTGCAAAGCGCCACCGACACCGAAGCCGACCGCGCCCAGGCGCTGCTCGAAGACGGCAAGCTCGTGCGCTGGTACATGGACCCGCTGTTCAAGGGCAGCTATCCCGCCGATGTGCTGGCCCACCTGGGCGCCGACGCGCCGCAGGTACAGGCCGGTGACATGGAGGCCATCACCGCGCCCATGGACTTCATGGGCGTGAACTACTACTCGCGCGCCGTCATCAGCGCCCAGGGTCCCTGGGATACCAAGCAAAGTGGCCTGTCGCTCACCGAAATGGGCTGGGAGGTCTATCCCGAAGGCCTGACCGAACTGCTGGTGCGCATGCACACCGATTACCCGGTGCCGCCACTCTATGTCACCGAAAACGGCGGCGCCTTCAAGGACACGGTGCAGGACGGCCAGGTGCATGACGCCGACCGCACTGATTACATCGCGCGCCACATCGATGCCGTGGCCCACGCCATGAGCCAGGGCGTGCGCATGGAGGGCTATATGGTCTGGAGCCTGCTCGACAACTTTGAATGGGCCTCGGGCTATGCCAAGCGCTTTGGCATCGTGCACGTGGACTACGCCACGCAAAAGCGCACGCTCAAGGACAGCGCCCATTGGTACGCCAACATGCTCAACGCCCGCCGCCAGCGGCGCGCCCCGTCTGCCGCCGCCGCGGCACGCGCAATCAGTCAGCCCGATCCAACCGTTGCAACAGCAGGAGCATAAGAAATGGGACAAGTCAGCCTCAAGGGTTTGCGCAAGAGCTTTGGTGCGGTGGATGTGATCCGCGGCATTGATCTGGACATTCGCGATGGCGAATTCATGGTGTTCGTGGGCCAGTCGGGCTGCGGCAAGTCGACCACGTTGCGCATGATTGCCGGCCTGGAGTCCATCACCGCGGGCGATCTGCTGATTGACGGCCAGCGCGCCAACGACCTGCACCCGGCCGACCGGGGCGCGGCCATGGTGTTCCAGAGCTACGCGCTGTATCCGCACATGACGGTGGCCGAGAACATGGGCTTTGCCCTGAAGATGGCCGGTGTGGACAAGGCGCAGCGCACACAGCAGGTGGGCCGCGCTGCCGAAATTTTGCGCATGACCGATTTGCTGGGCCGCTTTCCCAAGGAGCTGTCCGGCGGCCAGCGCCAGCGCGTGGCCATAGGCCGCGCCATCGTGCGCAAGCCCAAGGTGTTTTTGTTTGACGAGCCGTTGTCCAACCTGGATGCTGCACTGCGCGTGGACATGCGCGTGGAGCTGTCGCGCCTGCACGCCGAGCTGGGCACCACCATGATTTATGTGACGCACGACCAGGTCGAGGCCATGACGCTGGGCGACCGCATTGCCGTGTTCAACAAGGGCGCCATTGAGCAACTGGGTGCGCCACTGGAGCTGTACAACCGGCCGGCCACCGAGTTCGTGGCCGCCTTTATCGGCGCACCGCGCATCAACCTGGTGGACAAGCCGGCAGCCGATGCGCCCCAGGCCCACCACAAGCTGTGGCTTCGTCTGCAGGGCGAGGGGAATACGCTCGCCAACCGCATCGGGCTGCGCCCGGAGCATCTGCACCTGGCGCCGCCCGAGCAGGGCGTGACGGCACAGGTGGTGCTGGCCGAACATCTGGGCGACTCGTCCATCATCCACCTGCGGGTGGAGGGCGTGAGCGGCCTGCTCAATGCCAAGGTGCCGGCCAACCAGGCGAATTGCGCTGCCGGCGACACCGTGGGCTTGATGCCCGATGCCGCCTGCTCGCTGGCCTTCGGCACCGATGGCCGCCTGATGGCCTGAGCCGCTGCCCACCCTGCGTATGACCCTGCTGAGAAAAAAGCCGGCTGTGGCCGCGCGCAAAGGATGGAAGCTGGTCTGGCGTGACGAGTTTGACGGCAACCAGATCGACCGCACGAAGTGGGACTTCGATATCGGCAACGGCTTCTTCGACTACCACAGCCACACCTGGGTGCCCGGCTGGGGCAATGAAGAGCTGCAGTACTACACCGATGCACCGGCCAATGCCTATGTGCGCGACAGCGCGCTGCACATCTGTGCCATCAAGGAATCGCTGCACGGCTGCGGCTACACCTCGGCGCGGCTGAAGACGCGCCAGCGCGATGGCACACCGCTGTTCAACCAGCGCTACGGCCGCTTTGAGTTCCGTGCCCGGGTGCCCTGGGGCAAGGGCCTGTGGCCGGCGCTGTGGATGCTGCCGCAGAACGACACCCATGGCCGCTGGGCCGCCTCGGGTGAAATCGATGTGATGGAGATCCACGGCGAAGAGCCGGGCAAGACCCTGGGCTCGATTCACTTCGGCTCTACCTACCCCAAGCGCAGCCTGGTGACCCACACCCACGAGTTGCCCGCAGGCAGCCTGGTGAGCGACTGGCATGTGTATGCGGTGGAGTGGGAGCCGGGCGAGATCCGCTGGTATCTGGACGGGGTGCACTGGGCCACGCAAAGCTTCTGGTGGAGCTGCAGCAAGACCCGGGACGGTGCCGGCGTGGAGGCTGCACGCGCGGCCGACCTCAACCCCTGGCCGGCCCCGTTTGACCACCCGTTTTACCTGCTGATGAATGTGGCGGTGGGCGGCAATTTTCCGGGCCACCCCAACCCCGCCACACCGTTCCCGGCCGCATTGGTGGTGGACTACGTGCGTGTCTACGAGCGCGTGGGCGGCTACGGCGAAACCAAACCCCGCGGCCCGGGCCGCATGCCCTATAGCAAAGTGAAGCCCTGAACCATGTCACGTCCCCACGCCATACCTGAACGGGCCGACGGCCCGACCGACGCTGCTGCCGCCTTCACCCCGGGTGCCCCGTTTTCCAAAGGCGGCTCGGCGGTTGTGGCGCCCCTGCTGCTGGAGCCGGCGGCGCACCAGACCTTGTTGCAGGCGCTGAAAACCCGTCTGCAAACCGGCATGCACGGCCTGTGCTTCAGCCCCTATCTGGACGGGCAGGGGCCGGGCACGCAATTGGAGGAGGCGCAAATCCGCGCCCGCCTGCAGGTGATCGCGCCGCACACGCGCTGGGTGCGCAGCTTCTCCTGCACCGAGGGCAATGAACTGATCCCCAAGGTGGCCCACGCGCTGGGCCTGAAGACCCTGGTGGGCGCCTGGCTGGGCACGGACATGGAAATCAACGAACGCGAGATCGAGGGCGTGATTGCCGTGGCCCGCGCCGGCCACGCCGACATCGTGGCCGTGGGCAATGAGGTGATGCTGCGCGAGGACCTGAGCGAAGACGCGCTGATTGCCTACATCGAACGCGTCAAGGCCGCCTTGCCCGGCGTGCGCGTGGGCTATGTGGATGCCTATTACCTGTTTGAACTGCACCCGCGCATCACGGCTGCCTGCGATGTGCTGCTGACCAACTGCTACCCCTTCTGGGAAGGCTGCCCGCTGGACCAGGCCTTGCCCTATATGCAAAGCATGGTGCGCCGCACGCAGGCTGTGGCGCAGGGCAAGCAGGTCATCATCAGCGAGACCGGCTGGCCCGACAAGGGCACAAACTTCTGGGGTGCCGTGCCCTCGCCGGACGCGGCGCTGCGCTACTTCACCGACACCTGTGCCTGGGCTGAAGCCGACGGCATCGAGGTGTTTTATTTTGCCGCCTTTGACGAGGCCTGGAAGGTGGGCGCAGAAGGCGACGTGGGCGCCTATTGGGGCCTGTGGGACAAAGACGCGCAAGCCAAATACCTATGACCAATGCCTTGCACTTTGCCCCCGGCAACGCCATTTGCTACTCCGGCTACCGCCGCGACCAAAGCCCCGACAGCCGCACTTATCCATCCGTTGAAGAGATTCGCGAAGACCTGGCCATCCTGTCCAAACACTGGCGCTATCTGCGCCTGTATGACTGCAGCCTGCATGCCGAGCGCGTGCTGCAAGTCATCCAGGAAGACCGGCTGGATTTGCAGGTGATGCTGGGCGCCTACCTGGGCGCCGAGATGAATAACTTTGGTTGCCCCTGGGGCGGCACCTACAGCGAAGAGGCCCTGGAGGCCAGCACCCGGGCCAACCAGCTGGAGCTGATGAAGCTGGTAAGCCTGGCCAACACCTATCCGCAAACCGTGTTTTCGGTGGCCGTGGGCAATGAGGCCACGGTGGACTGGACCGACCATTTCGTGCCGGTCGCCCACATGGTGGACTATGTGCGCTGGGTGAAGGCGCGCATCCAGCAGCCGGTGACGTTTTGCGAGAACTATGTGCCCTGGCAGTACAAGCTGCGCGACTTGGTGGAGGAGGTGGACTTCATCTCCATCCACACCTACCCGGTGTGGGAGTACAAGCACATCCACGAGGCGCTGGAGTACACCAAGGACAACGTGCACAGCGTGGCGCGCCTCTACCCCGGCAAGCCCATCGTGGTCACCGAGGCCGGCTGGGCCACCAACTCCAACGGCCGCGGCATTCAGCCCGAAAACGTGTCGCAGCATTTGCAGGCGCTGTACTACGAGGACCTGATGCGCTGGTCGCGCGA
>CANBTQ010000248.1 GCA_947372425.1 Comamonadaceae bacterium
TGGCCTTGCGCACGGTGCGTGGCCATCACCGGGTGGTGGCGGTCCTGGGCAAAAAAGGTGACGGCGCCCTTGGTTTTGTTGGCCATGGAGGCGACGTTGGGGTCGGCCGCATTGAGCACGGCCATGCCGTGGCGCGAGACGTTTTGCACGATCACGCGCTTGAGCACGGCCAGGTCCTGCACCGTGGTGATGTAGTTCAGGCCGAGGTGGTCGCCGCTGCCCACATTGGTGACCACCGCCACATCGCAGCGGTCAAAGGCCAGGCCCTCGCGCAGCACACCGCCGCGTGCGGTTTCCAGCACGGCCGCGTCCACATCGGGGTGCAGCAGCACGCTGCGCGCACTCTTGGGGCCGCTGCAGTCGCCGGTGTCTATGCACTGGCCGTCCACATACACGCCATCGGTATTGGTCATGCCCACGCGCAGGCCGTTGGCCTTGAGCAGGTGCGAAATCAGGCGCACCGTGGTGGTCTTGCCATTGGTGCCGGTCACGGCCACCAGCGGGATGCGGCCGTTCTGTCCGGTCTTGAACAGCATGGAAATAATGGCTTCGCCCACCGGGCGGCCCTTGCCGAAGGAGGGTGCCAGGTGCATGCGCAGGCCCGGTGCGGCGTTCACTTCCACCATGCCGCCGCCTTGCTCTTCGAGCGGACGCAGAATGCTGTCGCTCACCACATCCACGCCGCAGATATCCAGGCCCACCATGTGGGCGGCAGCCACGGCGCGTGCTGCCACGTCGGGGTGCACGTCGTCGGTGACGTCGGTGGCCGAGCCACCGGTGGACAGGTTGGCGTTGTTGCGCAGGTTGACGCGCTGGCCCTTGAGCGGCACCGACTCGGCGCTGAAGCCCTGGTTCGCCAGCGTCTCTTTGGCGATGTCATCAAAGCGGATTTTGGTGAGTGAGGTGGAGTGGCCGGAGCCACGGCGCGGGTCTTTGTTGACCTGCTCCACCAGCTGGGCAATGCTGCTCACGCCATCGCCCACCACCTTGGGTGGGTCGCGCCGGGCGGCAGCCACCAGCTTGTCGCCCACCACCAGCAGGCGGAAGTCGTTGCCGGGCATGTAGCGCTCCACCAAAATGTCGTCGCGGAAGGTGGCGGCCACGGCATAGGCCTTGCGCAGTTGCTCTTCGCTGGTGATGTTGACGGTCACGCCCTTGCCCTGGTTGCCGTCGAGTGGCTTTACCACCACCGGCAGGCCGATTTCGCAGGCGGCTTTCCAGGCATCGTCGGCGTCTTCCACGGCGCGTCCGGCCGGTACCGGCACACCGGCGGCGGCCAGCAGGCGCTTGGTGAGCTGCTTGTCCTGCGCAATGGCTTCGGAGATGGCGCTGGTGGAATCAATTTCGGCGGCCTGGATGCGACGCTGCTGGCTGCCCCAGCCGAAGCGCACCATGCTGCCTTCGGTCATGCGGCTGAACGGAATGCCGCGTGCGACGGCCGCGTCCACGATGCAACCGGTGCTGGGCCCCAGGCGCACCTCTTCGTCCAGATCGCGCAGCTCGGTCAGGGCCGCGGCCAGGTCAAACGCGGTGTCGTTCAATGCGGCTTCGCACACAGCCTGCGCCATTTCCAGGGCTTTGCGGCCCACCGCTTCTTCGCTGTATTCCACTACCACCTGGTAGACATTGGCATCGACCGTGGGCGTGGTGCAGCTGAAGGTGACCGGGCAGCCGGCCTGGGCCTGCAGGCCCAGGGCCACCAGTTCCAGCACGCGGGCCATGGAGATGCTGTCGTCGTGGCCGGTGGGTTGCAGGGCACCGAGCTCGGGAAAGCGTTCACGCAGCCGGGCCTCGAAACCGGGCAGTGCCGAGATGGCATTTTCCGGTGCCGGGCAGGCGACGATGGATTGGATGGCCGTGTGGTGGCTCCACAAATTGGGGCCGCGCAGGGCGCGAATGCGGGTGACTTGCATGGCGTGCTCAGTAAGGGGTTTTCTTGGGGGCGGACTCGAAGGTGCGTAGTCCGGCACCGATCAGCTCCACGGGAATGTCCAGGGCCCAGGCGGCGGCCACGGCCGCCATCACCATCTCCGGGCGCGAGGCCTTGGAGGGCTTGAGGCTGGACAGTGGCAGGCTGGCGGCGATCTGTGCGCCCTGGGCCAGCACAATCGCATCGCCCTGCACCACCACCACGCGTTCGCCCGCTTCGCGATGTGCCGCAATGGCGGCGTTGTCGGCGTGCAGGCTGTAAAAAATGACCTTGCCGTCGCACAACTCGGCCATCTCCACGGCCTGGTGGTCGTCTGCATTGAGTACGGCGGTGCCGCTGGGCAAGACCACATCGACCTGGGTGCGGGCCACCTTGTAGGTCTGCTCGTCGTCCAGGATGTCGTAGTGGCGCAAGCCTTCATGCCAGTTCACATCCGTTACCACGCCCACGGTGCATTTGTCGTAGGCCAGGCCTTCGCCCAGGATGACGGTGCCGGGGTTCTCAAACACCGCGGCCTGCACCGAACGGTTGATCAGCACGCGCTGACCGGCCTCCCAGTGGGCGCAGTCGGCGGCGTCAATCTGGCGGCCATCCAGGTACAGGCCTTCGCTGCAGGCCAGGCCCACATGCTTGCCGCTGATATGCACCAGCCAGGCCACCAGGCGCGCAATGCGACCGGTGTGCTGGGTGCCGGTGATGCCGACGATGGGAATGCGGCCGTCATGGCCTTCACTAAACAGGTGGTCAATGATGGCCCGCCCCACCGGTTGGCCGGTGCCGTTGGATGGCTTGATGTGGGCCAGCAGGCCGGGGCTGGCATTCACCTCGATCACGCAGCCACGCTGGCTGGAGAGAGGTTTGGTGACGTCTTCCATCACCATGTCGACGCCGGCAATATCCAGCCCCACCACGCGGGCGGCCAGGGCCGCGGCTGCCGCAATGCTGGGGTGCACCTGGTCGGTCACGTCGAACTTGACGTTGCCGTTGCGCTGGATCAGCACCTGCTGGCCAGCGACCGGCACGGATTCGGCAGTCAGGCCGGCGCGTTCCAGCTCCAGCAAAATTTCGCCGCTCCGGCTGGGCATGAGCGCGTTCAGGGGTGAATCTTCGCCCGAGCCCCGGCGCGGGTCGGTATTGATCTGCAGGTCGGTCAACTCGTCAATGTTGTGCGTGCCGTCTCCGGTGACCCACAGGGTTTCACCGGCTGCAGCAGCCACCATCTTCTTGCCCACCACCAGCAGGCGGTGTTCGTTGCCGGGGATGTACTTCTCGACAATCACGGCGCTGCCGTTGCCCTTGCGAAAGGCCAGCTCAAAGGCGGCATGCACTTCGGCCTGCGTGCGCAGATCCAGTGACACGCCGCGGCCGTGGTTGCCGTCATAGGGTTTGAGCACCACCGGCACGCCAATTTCTTCGGCGGCTTCCCAGGCGGCCTCGGCGCTGCGCACCAGTTCGCCCTCGGGCACCGGCACGCCGCAGGACTTGAGCAGGGATTTGGTCAGGTCTTTGTCGCTGGCAATTTCTTCGGCAATGGCCGAGGTCTGGTCGGTCTCAGCGGTCCAGATGCGACGCTGCGCCATGCCATAGCCGAGTTGCACCAGGTTGCCGCTGGTGAGGCGGATGTTGGGTATGCGGCGCGCCGTGGCGGCGTCCACGATGTGTGCCGTGCTCGGGCCCAGGCACAGGTCATCCACCATCTCCTGCAGGTCTTCCACGGTCTTGGCCATGTCAAACGGCGTGTTCTGAATGGCACTCAGCAGCAAGGCGCGCCCGGCCTCCAGGGCGGCGCGGCCCACGGTCTCGTGCCGGGTGCGAAAGGCAATCTTGTAGACACCCGGTGTGGAGGTGCTGCGCGCCTTGCCGAAACCGGTGCGCATGCCGGCCAGGTTTTGCATCTCCAGGCACACATGTTCCAGGATGTGCGCAGCCCAGGTGCCCTCCTGCAGGCGCTGCAGAAAGCCGCCGCGTACGCCGGGGCTGCATTCATGCTCGATCAGTCCGGGCAGCAGGGCCGTGAGGCGTTCGTAAAAACCGGGGATGGTGTTGGAGGGGTGGTTCTCCAGTTCGCCAATGTCAACCCATGCCTCAATCACCGGGCGGTAGGTCCAGATATTGGGTCCGCGCAAATGGGTAACGCGAAGAATCTCTATATTGATCTTGTCTTGCATGGGGCTTTGTGGCTTGGGCAGTCCACCGACATGGCGCTGTCCGCGTTGTGTATTCTCGCTCACTGTCGGGCTAACGGCTCTGGGGCTATACCCTGTGGGGTGGTATCGTTAAGCTCGGCTCGCATTGCTGTGGTCGCCTGGCTAAGTTGTTGAACCGAAGAAAACATGAATTTTGTGTAAATGACCACTGAAATTTCTCTTGCACGATCTGCGCCAGGTGAGCTCGCCGCCCACTGGCGATCTGAAGTACATGCGCACCTGCATCCTCAAGAAAACGTTCTGGCAGCCCTCGAGGTTGACCTCGATGCGCGTCTGCACTTTGTCAAAGCGCTGCTGCTGGTCACCAGCCAGCGGGTGCTGAGCCGTGAGGCGGGTACGTCCGGCTGGCAGGAGTGGACTTATTCTGCGGACCTAAACTTGCAGCACCATGACCACGCCGGTGTCGGCCATCTGGAGTTGCTGGACGCCACCGGCCTCTTGGCCAGCTGGCGCTTTACCCTGGGCCAGAACCTGCACGCCATCCGCTTGGTGGACCAGTTTGCCCTGCAACGGGAGAGCACGGTATCGGGCAAGCCCCTGCAGCAGGCGATGAAGAATATCTGCCCTAGCTGCAAAGCGCCGCTGGACCCGGACCAGGAAGAGTGCCCGATCTGCACCAAGGTGGTCCACACACCGCCCTCCACCTGGACGCTGTTTCGCCTGTGGCGTTTTGCCGGGCCGTACAAGGGCCAGCTGTTGCTGGGCTTTTTCCTGATGCTGCTGGGCAC
>CANBTQ010000249.1 GCA_947372425.1 Comamonadaceae bacterium
GATCTGCCTCACCCTCACCCGCGAACGCTGCGAATTGCTCAAACTCCCCCCCATGGCCACCCGCAACGGCACCAAGCATTCCACGGCCTTCACGGTGTCCATTGAGGCTGCCGAAGGTGTGACTACCGGTATTTCCGCCGCCGACCGTGCCCGCACCGTGCAGGCCGCCGTGGCCAAGGGTGCAGTCGCCAATGACCTGGTGCAGCCCGGCCACATCTTCCCGCTGCAGGCGGTGGACGGCGGTGTGCTGATGCGCGCCGGCCATACCGAAGCCGGTTGCGATCTGGCCGCCATGGCCGGTTGCTCGCCGGCTTCCGTCATTTGCGAAATCATGAATGACGACGGCACCATGGCCCGTCTGCCCGATCTGCAGCTGTTTGCCGCCGAGCATGGTCTGAAGATCGGCACCATTGCCGACCTGATTGCCCACCGCAGCCGCGTCGAATCCCTGATTGAACAGGTCGGCACGCGCAGCATCCATACCGCCGCCGGCGAATTCACCGCCCACGCCTTTCGTGACACCACCGGCCGCGGCATTCATCTGGCGCTGGTGAAGGGCGAGTGGTCTGCAGCGGACTCCGTTGCGGTGCGCGTGCATGAGCCGCTGTCGGTGCTGGACGCCCTGGAAGTCAACCGCACCATGCATTCCTGGAGCCTGGAAGCCTCGCTGTCCCACATTGCTGGCGAAGGCAAGGGCGTGGTCGTGCTGCTCAACTGCGGCGAAAGCGGCGAACAGCTGCTGGCCCAGTTTGAAGGCACGGCCCGCGCATCCCACGCCCCCGAGCGCGGCCGCATGGACCTGCGCAGCTACGGCATAGGCGCCCAGGTGCTGCGCCAGTGCGGCGTGCACAAAATGCGCCTGCTGGGCAGCCCGCGCCGCATGCCCAGCATGACCGGCTACGGCCTCGAAATCACTGGTTACATCAGCAAGTAAAACAACACAAAGGGAACTCCATATGTTTGGCGCAGACAAAGGCACCGTAGACGCAGGCGACAGCCGCTTGAACGGCAAGAAGCTGAAGATTGGCATCGTGCAGGCACGCTTCAACGCCAACATCACCGACGCACTGGCCAGCGCCTGCAAAAGCGAGTTGCTGGCACTGGGCGTGGCCGAAAAAAACATCACCCACGTCACGGTGCCCGGCGCACTCGAAGTGGCGGTTGCCCTGCAAGCCATGGCCGAGAAGGCCACCTTTGACGCCTTGATCGCACTGGGCTGCATCATCCGTGGCGAGACCTACCACTTCGAACTGGTCGCCAATGAATCGGGCGCGGCTGTCACCCGCATTGGGCTGGACTACCAGATTCCCATTGCCAACGCCGTGCTGACCACCGAGAACCTGGCCCAGGCTGTGGCCCGCCAGGATGAAAAAGGCCGCGATGCCGCCCGCGTTGCGGTGGAAATGGTCAACCTGCTGGAGTCGATTTAATGAGTGATTTCAACCATCCGTCTTCCCCGGCACGCCCGCCCCGCCAATCGCGCACCGGCGTCACCAGCACGGGTGCGCGCAAGGCCGGCAGCAAATCCGACCGCAGCCGTGCCCGCGAGTTTGCCGTGCAGGGTCTGTACCAGTTCATCGTCGGCTGTAACCCGGTGGACGATGTGGATGCGTTCACCCGCGACCTGGCCGGCTTCAACAAGGCCGATGCCGCCCACTTCGACGCCCTGCTGCACGGTTGCACCGACCAGGCGCGCCAGCTTGACGTGCTGATCCAGCCGCTGCTGGACCGCCCCTGGGGCGAGATATCGCCCATTGAACATGCCGTGATGTGGATCGGCGTCTACGAGATGCAGCACTGCCTGGATGTGCCCTGGCGTGTGGTCATCAATGAATGCGTGGAGCTGGCCAAGGAATTCGGCGGCACCGACGGCCACAAGTATGTGAACGCCGTGCTCAACGGACTGGCGCCGCAGTTGCGTGCTGCCGAGGTCGAGTCCGACCGCAGCAAGAAGCCACGCTAAACCGCGCCTCCATGCAGATATCCGCGCGCGCACAGGCCATAGAGCCGTTCTACGTGATGGAGGTGTCCAAGGCGGCGGCGGACCTGGGCAGGACGGTGGCGCACACCAATGCGCCCATGGTGTTCCTGAACATCGGAGAGCCCGACTTCTCCGCCCCGCCCCTGGTGCAAGAGGCTGCCGCGCGTGCAATCCACGACGGCCTGACGCAGTACACCCCGGCCCTGGGCCTGATGCCGCTGCGCGAGCGCATCTCCGACTGGTATGCCACGCGCTTCAACGCCCATGTGCCCGCCAGCCGCATTGTCATCACCGCCGGCGCCTCGGCCGCATTGCACCTGGCCTGCATGGCGCTGATCAATGCCGGTGATGAAGTGCTGATGCCAGACCCCAGCTACCCCTGCAACCGGCAATTCGTCAGCGCCGCCGGTGGCAAGGCGGTGCTGCTGCCCACCACCGCCGCCGAGCGTTTCCAGCTCAGCGCCGCCAAGGTGGAAGCCGCCTGGAACGACCGCAGCCGCGGCGTGCTGCTGGCCTCGCCCTCCAACCCTACCGGCACCTCCATCCACCCGGATGAGTTGCGCCGTATCCACCAGGTCGTGCGGTCGCGTGGCGGCATCACCCTGGTGGATGAGATTTACCTGCCGCTTAGCTTTGATGCGCAATACGGCCAGACTGCGCTGACCATCGACGACTCGGTCATCAGCCTCAACAGCTTCAGCAAATACTTCAACATGACCGGCTGGCGCCTGGGCTGGATGGTGGTGCCCGAAAAGCTGGCGCCCGTGATTGAGCGGCTGGCGCAAAACCTGTTTATCTGCCCCAGCACCATTGCCCAGCACGCCGCCCTGGCCTGCTTTGAGGCAGACAGCATTGCGGTGTATGAAGAGCGCCGTGCCGAGTTCAAGGCCCGGCGTGACTATTTCATTCCGGCCTTGAACGCCCTGGGGCTGACCGTGCCGGTCACGTCCGATGGTGCGTTTTACGCCTGGGCCGACTGCTCGGCTGCCTGTACCAAACTGGGTGTCAACGGCAGCTGGGATTTTGCGTTGGAAGTGATGCACCGCGCCCATGTGGCCATCACACCGGGGCGCGATTTCGGCACCGCACAAACCGCCCACTTCGTCCGTTTTTCCACTGCCAGTTCCATGGAGCAATTGCAGACCGCCGTCGGGCGGCTGCGCTCACTCTTAGCCTGACCCACCTGCCACCACCATGAACCAAGACCTCTCCATCCTCCATCTGGTCCTCAACGCCAGCGCCGTGGTGCAAGCCGTCATGCTGCTGCTGATGCTGGTGTCCATTTCCAGCTGGGCCGCCATCTTCCGCAAGCTGTTTTCGCTCAAAAAAGTGAAGGGGCAGAACGAAGAGTTCGAGCGCGAATTCTGGTCCGGTGCCAGCCTCAATGACCTGTTCAACGCAGCCAGCAAACGCGCCAGCCATTGCGGCCCGATGGAACGCATTTTTGCCAGCGGCATGCGTGAGTACCAGAAGCTGCGCGAGCGCCGCATCACCGATGCCGGCACCCTGATGGACGGCGCCCGCCGCGCCATGCGTGCCAGCTTCCAGCGCGAGATGGACGTGGTGGAAACCAACCTCTCCTTCCTGGCCTCGGTCGGCTCGGTCTCGCCCTACGTCGGCCTGTTTGGCACCGTGTGGGGCATCATGCACGCCTTTGTCGGACTGGCCTCGCTCACGCAGGTAACGCTGGCCACCGTGGCCCCCGGCATTGCCGAAGCCCTGGTGGCCACCGCCATCGGCCTGTTTGCCGCCATTCCGGCCGTGGTTGCCTACAACCGCTTTGCGCGCGACCTGGACCGCATCGCCATCCAGCAGGAGACCTTTATTGAAGAGTTCTCCAACATCCTGCAACGCAACGTTGGCGCGCAGACCCCGCCACCGGCCGCCCGCTAAAGCACCCGTTCAAGGAGAGCCACATGCCAGCTGTAGCCGGACGAGGACATGGACGCGGACGCCGCACCATCAACGAAATCAATATGGTGCCCTTCATCGACGTGATGCTGGTGCTGCTGATCATCTTCATGGTGACCGCCCCCCTCATCACACCCAGCCTGATTGACCTGCCCAGTGTCGGCAAGGCCTCGCGCCAGCCGGACCAGATCATCCAGGTCATCGTCAACAAGGATGACAAGCTCGAACTCAAGACCGATGCCCAGACTGCACCCATCTCGCTGAAAGAGCTGGCCGTGGCCGTCAAGCGCGCGCAGGCCGGCAAAGAGGGCGCTGCGCCAGCCAGTTCGGCCGTGGTCATCAGTGCCGACAAAAGCGTCAAGTACGAGAGCGTGGTGCGCGTGATGGACGCCCTGCAGCGCGCCGGCATCCAGCGCGTCGGGCTGTCGGTGCAACTGGTCAACTAAGGCTTCAGAGGCATCACCCCAAGCATGTCCACCGCACCGCGTCACCTGGAGTTTGCGCCGCCACCCACGCCCGGATTTCTGCGCGCGCTGGGTCTGGCCATTCTGGCCCATGGTGTGTTGCTGGCGGTGTTGTCCGTGGGCGTGCAGTGGAAGCGTGATCCCGTGCAGCAAAGCTTCGAGGCCGAGCTGTGGTCCGCCTTGCCGGTAGATGCCGCGCCCCCTGCCCCCTTGCCTACGCCCGCACCTGAGCCAAAGCCGGTGCCGCCGACTCCGGTGCCTGTAGCCAAACCGGTGCCACCGCCTCCGGACACCGCCAAGATTGAGGCCGACATTGCCTTGTTAAAGGAAAAAGAAAAGGCCAAGCAGCTGAAGGAAAAAAAGCTGGCACTGGAAAAGGCCGAGTTGGAAAAGAAAAAGCTGGCTGAGCTGGAGAAACAAAAGCTGGCCAAGCTGGAGCAGGATAAAAAAGACAAGCTCAAGAAAGAGCAAACCGACAAGGTCGCCAAGGA
>CANBTQ010000250.1 GCA_947372425.1 Comamonadaceae bacterium
CCTGCTGGTGGTGGGCGACAAGCTGGTGGCTGCAGCCCGGCGCGACCCGCCCAAGGTGGTGGGCGACGGCGTGAGCACGATTGCGCAGCTGGTGGAGCAGGTCAACAAAGACCCGCGCCGCGGCTCCGGCCACTCCACCTCGCTCACCAAGATTCGCTTTGACGACATTGCCCGCGAGTGCCTGGCCAACCAGGGCTTCAGCGCCGACGCGGTGCCGCAAAAGGGCCAACGCGTGAACCTGCGCAACAACGCAAATTTGTCCACTGGCGGCTCGGCCACCGACGTGACCGACGATGTGCACCCCGACGTGGCCGCACGCGCCGTGGCCGCCGCCCACATGGTGGGCCTGGACATCTGCGGCGTGGATGTGGTGAGCGACAGCATCCTGCGCCCGCTCGAAGAGCAAGGCGGCGGCATGGTGGAAGTCAACGCCGCCCCGGGCCTGCGCATGCACCTGGCGCCCTCCTTCGGCAAGGGCCGGCCGGTGGGCGAAGCCATCATTTCCACGCTGTTCAAGAACGGCCAGACCGGGCGCATCCCTCTGGTGGCCGTGACCGGCACCAACGGCAAGACCACCACGGTGCGCCTGATTTCGCACCTGCTCAAGGCCAACGGCCTGCGCGTGGGCATGACCAACACCGATGGCGTCTATGTGGACGGCCAGTGCATAGACACCGGCGACTGCAGCGGCCCCAAGAGTGCGCGCAGCGTGCTGCTGCACCCCGATGTGGACGCGGCCGTACTGGAAACCGCACGCGGCGGTGTGCTGCGCGAGGGCCTGGCCTTTGACCGCTGCGATGTGGCGGTGGTCACCAATGTGGGCAGCGGCGACCACCTGGGCCTGAACTACATCACCACGGTACAGGACCTGGCGGTGCTCAAACGCGTGATCGTGCAAAACGTCTCCAAGCGCGGCGTGGCCGTGCTGAATGCGGCCGATCCGAATGTGGCCTCCATGGCCAACAAGACCAAGGGCGCCGTCACCTTTTTTGCGCAGGACCGCCACCATCCGGTGATGGCCACGCACCGCGCCCAGGGCCATGCCGTGGTCTATGTGGAAGAAGGCAATCTGGTGGCCGCCAAGGGCGACTTCAAACACCACATTCCCCTGAGCAAGATACCGGTCACGCTGGGTGGCGCCATCGGCTTCCAGGTGGAAAACGCCATGGCCTCGGTGGCTGCCGCCTGGGCGCTGAAGGTGGAGTGGGCCACCATCGAAGCCGGCCTGGCCAGCTTCTCCAACGACAACGACAACGCTGCCGGACGCTTCAACCTGTTCCAGTACCGCGGTGCCACCGTGATTGCCGACTACGGCCACAACCCGGACGCCATGGCGGCCCTGGTGCAGGCCGTGGAAGCCATGCCGGCAAGCCGCCGCAGCGTGGTCATCAGCGGCGCCGGTGACCGCCGTGATCAGGACATCCGCCAGCAGACCGAGATTCTGGGTGCGGCCTTTGACGAGGTGGTGCTGTTTGAAGACCAGTGCCAGCGCGGCCGCAGCGACGGTGAGGTAATCGCCCTGCTGCGCCAGGGCCTGGCGGATGCCAAACGCACCACGCAGTCATCTGAAATCTACGGCGAGTTTCTGGCCATCGACACGGCCATGGACAAACTCAAAGCGGGCGAGCTGTGCCTGATTCTGGTGGATCAGGTGGAAGAAGCCCTGGCACACATCGCGGCCAAGGTGGCGAAAGGCTAGGCGCCACGCAGTTTGGCGTATGGGGCAGCCCGGCGATCGGGCGATGCAGCGGCTTAGGCCAGGGGCACTTCGGTGCCCGGCTCGCGTCCCATCAGGCGGGCCACGGCCTGGTCCGGGCGAAGGCGCCCGTCCAGCAGGTCGACCACGCATTCGGTAATCGGCATTTCAAGGTCCAGGCTGCGCGAGCGCTGCAACACGGTCTGGGCGCAGTACACGCCCTCGGCCACATGGCCGAGTTCGGCCACGGCCTGCTGCAGGCTTTTGCCCTGCGCCAGTGCCAGACCGACACGCCGGTTGCGCGACAGGTCACCGGTGGCGGTGAGCACGAGGTCGCCCAGTCCGCTCAGCCCCATAAAGGTCTCGGCCTTGGCGTCCAGCGCCAGACCGAGCCGGGTAATTTCGGTCAGCCCCCGGGTGATCAAGGCGGCGCGGGCATTCAGGCCCAGTTGCAGGCCGTCGCACAGCCCCGTGGCAATGGCCAGCACGTTCTTCACCGCACCGCCCACCTCCACGCCGACCACATCGTCATTGGCATAGACGCGCAGGCTGCTGCTGTGAAAAGCCGCAACCATGGCCTCGCGTACATGCTGGTGGGTGCTGGCCGCCACCAGCGCCGTGGGCTTGCCCTGCGCGACTTCCTGGGCAAAGCTGGGGCCGCTGAGCACGCCGGCTTGCAGGGCCGGTGCCACCTGGGCCTGCACCTCATGGCCCAGCAGACCGAAGTTGTCGTCACGCTCGGCCTCAAAGCCCTTGCACAGCCAGACCACCGGGACCCGGGTGGCGCGCAGTGGGGTCAGCATGTCGCGCAGGCCGGCCATGGGCGTGGCCACCACCAGCAAGTCCTGCTGTGCCAGTTCGGGTACAAGTGCAGCCAAGCTGCCGCCGGCCAGTTGCAGCGCGGGCGGCAGGGCAATGCCCGGCAGATACCGGGTGTTGCAGCCCGTGCTGCGCAGGGCGGCCATTTGGGCCGCATCGCGCGCCCACAACGTCACCTGGTGCCGGTCGGTGGCACGGGCGGCGCTCAGTGCCAGGGCAGTGCCCCAGGCTCCGGCTCCCAGCACAAAGATTTTCATGGCGGTATGGCGCGCAGGCATGCGGGCACAGCCCGCATGCGCACAGGCTTACTGCGTAAGGGTGCCGGCCGGTGCAGCGGACGCTTCATTGCGCTGCTGCTCGTACATGGCCTGGAAGTTGATTTCCGACAGATGCACGGGCGGGAAGCCGGCGCGCTGGATCAGGTCAGCCACGTTGCCGCGCAGGTAGGGGTAGACGATTTGCGGGCAGGCGATACCCATGATCTGGCCAAGCTGGTCTTCGGCCAGGTTGCGGATTTCAAAAATGCCGGCCTGCTTGGCTTCGACCAGAAACACGGTCTTGTCCTTGATCTTGGTGTGCACGGTGGCGGTCACGGCCACTTCAAAAATGCCGTCCGCAACCGGAGTCGCTTCCACGCCCAGCTGGATGTCCACCGAAGGCTGTTCCTGCTCCAGCAGAATGGCCGGGGAATTGGGTTGCTCCAGTGAAGCCTCTTTCAGGTAGACGCGCTGGATCTGGAATACGGGTTCTTGGTCAGCCATGGGGAAATTCTTTCAAAGTAAAACAAAGCCCGCGGTTCAGGCGGGCTGGAATGGATGTCTGGCGACGAGTTTATCTCAGGCGGCATTCAGCAAGGGCAGCAGGCCGCCCTTGCCGTCCAACGCCATCAGATCGTCGCAACCACCCACGTGGGTGTCGCCGATGAAAATCTGCGGCACGGTGCGCCGTCCGGTGAGTTCCATCATCTTCAGGCGCTCATCCGGGTGGGAATCGACCCGCACTTCCTCGATCTGCGCCACACCCCGCGACTGCAACAGGCGCTTGGCCTGTACGCAGTAGGGGCAGACGGCGGTGGTGTACATCTTGACGGTTTGCATAAGGTGCCTCCGGCTGTGGCGTTCAGGCTTTTTCGACCGGCAGGTTGGCTGCCTTCCAGGCAGTCAGGCCGCCACCCAGGCTTTGCGCCTGCTCATAACCCAGCTTTTTGGCAATCACCAGGGCCCGGGCGGAGCGTGCGCCGGTCTGGCACACCAGAATCAGGGGCAGGGTCTTGTTCTTCACGGCAGCGACCAGCTTGGCTTCGAGTTCACCCAGTGGCACGTTTTTGGAGCCGACGATGTGGCCGGCGGCAAATTCACCGGTTTCGCAGACATCGACCACCACCGCCTTCTCGCGATTCATCAGCAGCACCGCAGCAGCCGGGCTCAAGCCGGCGGTGGCCGCACCCTGGACCACGGGCCACAGCAGCAGGCCGCCGGAGACCAGGGCAATGGAGATCAACATCCAGTTATTGACAATAAAGTTCACTTTGTTCCTTGTTCGTACCTTCGCACCTGCGAAAGCCTTAATCCGCCATTTTAGAATGGAGGACCCGGCCCTTTTGCACATGGGCCATTCACCATCCCTTCTAAGCCCGCCCACCATGCACAAACTCGTTCTTGTTCGCCACGGCGAATCCACCTGGAACCTCGAAAACCGCTTCACCGGCTGGACCGATGTGGACCTGACGCCCACCGGCGTGGAGCAGGCCAAGAACGCCGGGCGCCTGCTCAAGGCCGAGGGTTATGAATTTGATCTGGCCTACACCAGCGTGCTCAAGCGCGCCACCCGCACCCTCTGGCACTGTCTGGACGAAATGGACCGCACCTGGCTGCCGGTGGTGCACTCCTGGCGCCTCAATGAGCGCCATTACGGCGCACTGCAAGGCCTGAACAAGGGTGACATGGCCAAGCAGTACGGCGAAGCCCAGGTGCTGCAATGGCGCCGCAGCTACGACACGCCACCGCCGGCACTTGAAGCCACCGACCCGCGCAGCGAGCGCTCCGATCTGCGCTACGCCAAGCTGCCAGCAGACCAGGTGCCATTGACCGAGTGCCTGAAAGACACAGTGGCCCGCGTGCTGCCGTTCTGGAACGACGCCATGGCGCCCGCCATCAAGGCCGGCAAGCGCGTAGTGCTAGCCGCCCACGGCAACTCCATCCGCGCACTCATCAAGTACCTGGACAACATCTCTGACGACGACATCGTCAGCCTGAACATCCCGAACGGCATTCCCCTGGTGTACGAGCTGGACGACAACCTCAAGCCCATCCG
>CANBTQ010000251.1 GCA_947372425.1 Comamonadaceae bacterium
TGCCCTTCTCGCGCAGCAGTTCACGTGCGCTGATGCCCATGGCCTTGAGCAACTCCTGCAACCGGGCCTTGATCGGCGGGGTCTTGAGGTACTCAATGACCTCGGGCTCGGCACCGCTGTTGCGGATCAGCGCCAGGGTGTTGCGCGAGGTGCCGCAGGCGGGGTTGTGGTAGATCGTGATGGTTGCCATATTCATCTTCCTTAAACGGCTGCGCCGCGTGCGTACCAGCCTTTGCTGTTGTTGACGATGTACACCACCAGCAGCATCACCGGCACCTCGATCAGCACGCCGACCACGGTAGCCAGTGCGGCGCCGGAGTTGAAACCGAACAGGCTGATGGCAGCGGCCACGGCCAACTCGAAAAAGTTGGAGGCGCCAATCAGGGCCGAGGGGCAGGCGATGTTGTGCTGCTCGCCCACCGCGCGGTTCAGCCAATAGGCCAGGGCCGAGTTGAAGAACACCTGAATCAGGATGGGCACGGCCAGCAGGGCTATCACCAGCGGCTGCTTCAGAATCGCCTCGCCCTGAAAGGCAAACAACAGCACCAGCGTGAGCAGCAGCGCGGCGATCGACCAGGGGCCGATCTTTGCCATGGTGGCCTCAAACGCCGCCTCGCCGTTTTTCAGCAAGGCTTTGCGCAACAGCTGCGCCAGAATTACCGGGATGACGATGTACAGCACCACCGAGGTCAGCAGCGTGTCCCAGGGCACGCTGATGGCCGAGAGGCCGAGCAGAAAACCCACCAGGGGCGCAAAGGCGACAACCATGATGCTGTCATTCAGCGCCACCTGCGACAGCGTGAACAGCGGGTCGCCGCCGGTGAGGCGGCTCCAGACAAATACCATGGCGGTGCAGGGCGCGGCAGCCAGCAAAATCAGCCCGGCGATGTAGCTGTCGAGCTGGTCCGGCGGCAACAGGGGTGCGAACCAGTGGCGAATGAACAGCCAACCCAGAAAGGCCATGGAAAAGGGTTTGACCAGCCAGTTCACAAACAAGGTAACGCCAATGCCCTTGACGTGCTTGCGCACCTCGCCCAGAGCGCCGAAGTCCACCTTGACCAGCATGGGGATCACCATCACCCAGATCAGCAGGCCCACCGGCAGATTGACCTTGGCGTACTCCATGCCACCAATGGCCTGGAACACAGCGGGGAAGAACTGGCCCAGCGCAATGCCGGCAGCTATACACAACAGCACCCAGACCGTGAGGTAGCGCTCGAACACGCTCATGGGCACAGCAGCAGCCTGCTTGGCTGTGACTTCAGATTGAACACTCATGGGGCTTCTCTTCAGGCGTTGGCCAATTGGCGGGCGCTGGACTGCAGCAGGGCCTGCTCCAGCTTGGCATCGGGCAGGCTGCAAAACAGCTCCAAACGGCGCTTGATGGCGTGCAGGGTTTTGCGGAAGGCCTCCAGCTTTTCGACATCGCTGCCCTCTCCTTCGGAGGGATCGGGATAGCTCCAGTGCGCCGTGGCCGGGTGGCCGGGCCAGACCGGGCAGACCTCACCAGCGGCGTTGTCGCATACCGTGATGATCAGGTGCATCTGTGGCGCATCAGGCAGGGCAAACACGTCCCAGCTTTTGCTGTGCAGGCCGTCGGTGGCGATGCCAGCGTTTTGCAAAACCTGCAGACCTAACGGGTTGGGCTGCTGGTTGGCGCGTGGGCTGCTGCCGGCAGAAAATGCCTGGAAGCGGCCTTTGCCGATGGCATTGAGCAAGGCCTCAGCCAGGATGCTGCGGGCGGAGTTGTGGGTGCACAGAAAAAGAACGTTCAGGGCTTTGGTTTCTTGGGTCATGGGAAATGGCGTTAGCAAGTGGAAGGGGATGACGAAGGGTTGCACTGCGTGGACTGCTCGCCCATGCAAGCCTGGCCCTGGCAGCAGTTTTGCGTCAGGTAGGCCAGCACCGCGTTCATGCGCTCGAACTGCGCGCGGTAAATCAGGTTGCGCCCGACCCGCTCCTGCGTGATCAGCTCGGCGTGCAGCAGTTCCTTGAGGTGAAACGACAGCGTATTGGCCGCCACACCCAGGCTTTCAGACAGGGCGCCGGGCGTGAGGCCGGGCTGGCCTGCGACCACGAGCGAGCGAAACACCTCCAGGCGCGAGGCCTGGGCCAGGGCGGCGAGCGCTTTGACAACAGCAGTTGATTCCATAATTCAATGATACTTGAAATATTTTTAACCACCCTGCAAAGAACCGCACCCGAATGATTGCAGCGCTCACTTGAATCAATTGAGACGGGTGGTGCTAATGGCACAGCAACCTAAGCAAATGGTCAGCAATCTAGCTCAAACCTGAGAGAATATCCGCTTGACATTTGACTATTGCCCTGCAGAGCAAGCATCCCCGATAAATTAGCATTCCGTGACATCGTCCAACTACTTCACCACCCGCGAAGCGGCTGACCTCTTGGGCCTGTCCATACCCACCGTTCAACAGTGGGTGGAGCGTGGGCTACTCAAAAGTTGGAAAACGGAAGGTGGCCATCGTCGCATCCTGCAGTCCTCTGTAATGGAGACTCTGGAAACACGGAATAGCAAAGCGGCGACTGAGCCACATATGTTGCCGGTGCTGATTGTGGAAGACGACGTCAACTTGATCCGGCTCTACAAAGTGCAAATGCGTAACTGGCCGTTTGGCACCACGGTGTTTGTTGCACCTAATGGCTATGAAGGCTTGATTCTGGTAGGCGAAGTGCAACCCAAGCTACTCATCTGCGACCTGGGGCTCCCTGGCGTAAATGGTTTCAATATTGTGCGTGCACTGTGCGCAAACGAACGGTTCAAGGAACTCGCTATTGTCGTCGTTTCCGGCCTTCCCGCACCCGAAATCATGGCCCACGGCGGCCTGCCCGAGCGCGTGGTGGTGATGTCAAAGCCGATCAACTTTCAGGCACTCAGGGACATTGCGCACGAACGATGGTTGCGCATGCCTGAACTCGCTTACCCCCGGCAAAAGTAGTTAACTCGCGTACGCCGAACGCCGCGGGTCAGTTCCAACTCTGGCCTCCGTCCCAATCGAACACGCCCTGTTGCGACATCAAGGCTCTGGTATGGGCTGCCACATTGGTATTTTCTTTCAGATGGTTTTCTGCCACCGCAAACAGACTGCGAGCGTTATCTCCATCCATCGGATACATCGCCAGTGCAGCCCTGTCGGACACGGTCAAAGCAGCCCCACTTTTCTGCAACACCGGCATTTCCAGGGCAGTTGCAAGCTTTTGGTTTACCACGACAACGTCCTGCATATTCTCGAGCGCCTCGACGACTAACAAAAAGTCTCTGTTTCCGATGTGAATAATGCTGTCTACGCCTCGGAGCATGCGCTTCATACGCCCGGCCTTCTGCTTGATCACACGCGCTGCAAATGCACCTCCCGGCCTTTGACCTGCGCCGTTTACTGCACCCACTTGCACGCGGTAAATTGCCAACAGCCGCTTGTCGCGCTGAGCCCTGCGAATGGCGACGTCCAGACGGTCCTTGGCCACGACAAACGTGGGCAGACCAGTGATGGCATCGTTGCGCTCCAGCGCGTTCAGGCTCCCCAACCACCGTTCCAGCGACTGGTTTTGCAATTCAACCCGATGGATATCGGATTCCATCAGCATGATGCGATAGCTCACAAACAAATAAAGGCCAACCGAAAGTGCCAACAGCATCGGGACCAGGCGAACCGATAACGAATACGAAAAATTGTCACCCATAAACTGGATAAAAATCCATAACAAGGTAACGAGAGCGACGCTGGCCACGAGTAGCAGCCGACTTTTTCTAATCAGGAAGCTTCGGGTCATTGCAGGGATGTGGCCATCAATAGGCTGAACTGACTGGGCGACACATCGGAATACTCATGTACTACAACATCCATACAAGCCGGCAGAGTGGTGTCACTGGTCATTCTGGCGTTAGCAACCGACATCAGAGCATCCAACGTGTGGCCATCCTGGGGAAACTGGGCAACGGCAACTTTTTCCTGCGCACTGATGGGTGCCTGCCCTTCAAGCACAAAGTCCGGGCTGAGGCTGCGCATGATCTTACGGTTGACCTTTTCCAGCTTTTCCTGACTATTCACCGACTCCAGAATGAGAACAAACTCACTATTTTTCAGCCGCACAATGCTGTCCGTTCCGCGCAGAACGCCTTCCAGGCGCTCGCCCAGTTCCCGGATGATTTGCGTACCAATTGCGCCGCCATGCTGCTGAATGATGGCATCGATGTCTGCCAGCGTAATTTGATAAAGCGTCAACGTCGATTTCTGCCGCTTAACCCGAGCCAGCGCTTCGCTGAATCGATCTGCCAGCAGACGTTCGTTGGGAAATCCAGTCAAGCCGTCGTAGTTGGCTTTGAGTGTGAGCTCCCGCAATCGGGTATACAACCGGCGGTTCCTCAGGCGGACATCACTGATTTGTTGCTTGAAGGACACCAGTCTGCGGTAGCCCACGCAGAACACAGCGATGGACAGAAGTACGAACATGGCAAGCTGCGTAACCTCCGTCGCCTGCGCCAGAGTTACATCCGCCAATTTGGGCACCAGAGCGCTCATCAGAATGAATGCGGGGAACCCAAGTGTGATGAAACAACGTTGTGCTGTGTCCAAACGCCCATCGCTAGCCAATGCGGCAGCACTCTCTGTATGCATAACAAACAATCCTTCGTACTGACAACCGCGAACGGTTCGACATCAAGGCACAGCCCCTCGGCTGCACGGTACGAGATATTCGTTGACACACTGAGACGTGTCAAATAAGTGAAAAAAATGAAACCGCAGTTTCAATTCTTCTGGCGGTCCAG
>CANBTQ010000252.1 GCA_947372425.1 Comamonadaceae bacterium
TAGCTGGGGGCGGGGGCATAGACCGGCGCCGGAGCGGGTGCCGGCGCCAGCGGTGGCAGACCGTTGATGGTGAGCACCGGCAGACGCGACAAGTCCACATAGCCGTACTGGCTGGAAAAAGTCACCGAGTAGCCGCCGCTTTGCTGCTGCGAGACACCGCCGATGTTGTGGTCCAGCGTGTCATAGACGATGACCTGCCCGTTGAACTCGATGGCCAGGCGGCGCGCCTGGGCAAAGTAGGCGTAACGCATGCCGTTCTGGCCGCCCGAGGTGTTGGGAAACTTCAGGTCCGGGCCCCACCAGTTGGGCTGGGCGGGCTGTTCCACAAACAGTCCGGGCTGGTTGTAGCTCAGGCGTGACAGCTCGGAGCACAGGTTGTCGACCCGGCCCTTGAGGTAGTTGTTGAACATGTCGCCAATCATGGTCAT
Organism: Comamonadaceae bacterium; assembly: GCA_947372425.1. Taxonomy (GTDB): domain Bacteria; phylum Pseudomonadota; class Gammaproteobacteria; order Burkholderiales; family Burkholderiaceae_C; genus Allorhodoferax. The sequence continues at coordinate 429 of CANBTQ010000252.1, forward strand.
GCCGCCCTGCATCCACTGGCCGGAGCCACCGAACTCGTAGTGGCTGAACTGCGCCATGCTGCCGTTGCCGTTGATCACGGAGCCCAGCATGCTGTGCACCGCATCAAAGCTGAAGCCGTGGCGTTGCGCGATGTCTTGAACGGCGCTGATGCCGATGGGGGAGAGTTGAGCCATGGGGTACCCGGGTTGAGTCAAAAAGCAGACACCCGGATGCCTTGCGCATGCGGGAAAACCCTGCACTGTAGTGCATTCCCAACTTGGTGCATGAAATGGCCCTGCGCACCGCGTGTTGTGGCCCCCTGTTTTGCCATGGCGCCGGGGCTACGGCGCAGCTGCTTTCAGCCGCGCAGCTAGCGCATGACCAGGGCCAGCGCGGCATAGTCGCCCACGCGTTCGCCCAGGCCGGCCGGCACAATCTCCAGCCCGTTGGTGAGTGCCGGCAGCTTGCCCTGCATAAAGGCCTGCAGGCGCGGCAGCAGGTAGTCCTGGTTGTGCCAGAACACGCTGCCGCCCAGCGAGATGCGCTGCAGGTCAAACAGGGCCGTCACATTGAACAGGGCGCGGCCCATCACGTTGCACAGCGCATCGATGATGTCTATGGCCTGCACATCACCGGCCCGCGCGGCGCTGAACAGGGCCGAGGCATCGGCATAGCCCTTGGAGGCAAAGCGCCGGGGGATGGCATTGCCGGCCACCAGGGCTTCCACGTCACCCAGCAGGCCGCAGCCACACAGGGCCTCGTTGTTCTCCACCACAAAGGTGTGGCCCAGGTGCCCGGCATTGCCGTTCTTGCCGCGCAGGATGTGGCCGTCCACGCACACGCCCATGCCGATGCCGGTGCTCCAGGTGACATAGGCGCAGTTGCGCAGGCCCTTGAGTGCACCCCAGCGGCGCTCGGCCTCCAGGGCGCCCACGCCGTCGTTTTCCACCCGCACGTTTTTGAAGGCGGCACGCAGCGGCGCCTCCAGCAGCGCGCTCATCCAGTCATTGGGCAGGCCACGCGCCTTGCCGGCCAGGCCGCCGCAGATGTTGGGGGCGGCCAGTTCCACCAGCCCTTCGTTGAGCACAAAGGGCCCGCAGGATGACACGCCGACCGAGCCGACGGCCGACAGGGGGATGCCAGCCAGGGCGCAGCTCTCGCCGATCAGGCGGATGATTTGCTGCGCCAGTGCGTCCGGCGCGCCTTCCTTGGCAGTGGGCTCGGACACCTTGCCGCTGATGCCACGGTGGTCGGCCATGCTGACGGCGACTTTGGTGCCGCCAATGTCTACGCAGGCCAGGGCCGGGCTGCCAACGGGCAGGTGAATCAATGCGTCCAGGGTGGTTTGGTTCATGGTGGTCGGGTGGTTGTTTTTGTCGGGGTTTAACTGCGGCCGTAATCGTCCTGCAGGCGTTCAATATCGTCTTCGCCCAGGTAGCTGCCAAATTGCACTTCCACAATTTCTACCGGCGCTGCAGTGCGGTTGCTGATGCGGTGCACCTGGCCCAGCGCAATGTCGCAGTGCTGGCCGGGCACCAGGTCAAAGGTCTGCTCACCCAGCGTGACATGGGCCGTGCCCTGCACCACCACCCAGTGCTCGGCGCGCTGGTGGTGGCGTTGCAGGCTGAGCTGCTGGCCGGGGTTGACACCGATGCGCTTGATCTTGTTGCCGGGCATTTCGGAAACGGTTTCATACCAGCCCCAGGGGCGGAGGGTGCGTAAAGGGGTGCTGTGGGTCATAAGAACAAGGGCTATTCTGCGCGGGCTGCCATTAATTTGTAAGCGCTTTCATGCATCCTAACCGGCCCGGGCACCGATGGCCAGTTGGGGGTAACACGCAGAGCGGACACGGGGTCTATTGTTACAGGCGATGGCTGCGGTCGCCATGGGCAAATGCGGGGCAGTCAAAGGGCTGGCCCTTGACCAGGCCGATCACCTTGAACAGCTCACCCATCTCGTGTTCCAGAATCAGCTTTTGCGCAGCCACCCGCTCGGGCAGGGAGGCGTTTTGCATCAGGTCGACCAGGCCGCAGTTGATCAGAAAGTGTGCCTGGCTGGTGTAGCCCAGCAGCTCCAGCCCGGCGTCCTGTGCGGCCACGGCCACGCCGGTGAAGTTGATATGGGCGGTAATGTCCTTCAGACCCACGGCCTCCAGCGGGTCGGCGTCGGCCAGGTGGGCGCGGTGGCACATCACGGTGCCCATGTGGCGCTGCGGGTGGTAGTACTCGGCCTCGGGGAAGCCGTAGTCCAGCAGCAGGATCGCGCCCTGCTGCAAGCGGTCGCCCAGGGTGCGCACAAAGGCCTCGGCCTGGGGGTGGATTTCGGTCAGGTAGTCGTGTTCGCCTTCCACCGCGAGCGGCGGGCGTAAATCGGTGGGGCGGTCGGCCCAGGCCCAGCCGGCGCCATCCTGCACCACGCCGCGCTCCAGCCAGGTGCCGTTCACGCGGGCCAGCAGCTTCACCGGCATGGCATCCAGCACCTCGTTGCCCACCACCACACCCTGCAGCGTGGCGGGCAGGGCGGTGGCCCACTGCACCACATCCAGATGCGCGGCCAGGGCCTGGCGCTGGCGCTCTTTCAGGCTGTCGGACAGATCCACAATGGTGTAGCGGTCCACCCGCTGGCCCATGGCCTGGAGCGCGGTGAGCAGTTGACTGGCCAGGGCGCCGGTGCCGGCGCCGAATTCCCAGAGTTCACAGGTGCCGGTGGCCTGCATGGCCTGGGCCACGGCGTGGGCCAGGGTGTAGCCGAACAGCGGTGTCATCTCCGGCGCGGTGACAAAGTCGCTGCCCGCGCCCTGCACGCTGCCATCGTCCTGGCGCGTGCCCTGGGGCATGCGGCCGAATTTGGTGGAGCCGTTGGCGTAATAACCCAGGCCGGGTGCATACAGGGCCAGCTCCATAAAGCGGTCAAAACCCAGCCAACCGCCGGCCTGCGCCACCTCGGCGGCCAGGCGCTGCTGCAGAGCGGTCAGAACGGCGGCAGCTTCCGCAGAAACGGGGGGGGTGGGTAAACTAGTAACTGTTTTCATATCGCGCTGGATTGTCCCCCAATGTCTGCCCCTGCTTCCCCCTCTGTGCTGCCTCCTTCCGTTCTGGTAACCGGCGCTGCCAAGCGCCTGGGTCGTGAAATTGCCCTGACGCTGGCCGCCAACGGCTGGCGCGTGGCCGTGCACTACCGCGATTCGGTGGAAGAGGCGCGCCAGACGGTGGCCGATTGCGCCCGCCTGACCCCGGGCGCGCAGGGCTTCCGGACCAACCTGGGCAACGAAACGGCCGTGCGCAATCTGCTGCCCGCCGTGATCGAAGCCTTCGGGCAGGTGGACGCCGTGGTGCACTGCGCCTCCACCTTCGAGCACGACACCGCCGCCACCTTCAGCTTTGCCGCCATGGAAAAGCACATGCGCAGCAACGCCGGTGCCGCCATCCTGATCAGCCAGGCGCTGCACACCCATATCGCCGGGCGCCAGACGGCGCAGCCCGATGCCCGTGGCGTGGTGGTGAATCTGCTGGACCAGAAGCTGTGGAACCAGACGCCGGACTTTGTGAGCTACACGCTGTCCAAGGCCGCATTGGACGCTGCCAACTCGATGCTGGCCCTGGCCCTGCAGCCGCTGGTGCGGGTGGTGGGTGTGGCGCCGGTGATGGGGCAGCACAAGCCGCTGCTGATGGGCGAGACACTGGCCGAGCGCAGTGCCAGCCTGCCCAACCACCAGAGTACCGATCTGGACACCAAGGCCGCCGTGTTGCTGGCCCTGCAGGAGGGCAGCATCAGTGGCACCACGCTGCTGGTGGAAGAAGAGGTGCCCCAGGCCAAGCCGCAGGCCCCTGCGCCCGCGGCAGGTCCGCTCGCTCCCTTTGTTCAGCCTACCCGTCGCCATGGCCGGCGTTGAGATGCCTGTGGCACTTTGCAATACAGCTGTTTCTGATCGTGTGCCCCTGTGGCACTCCGGTGTCTCCCAGTCACTTCTGGCCGCGGGCCGCCGCGGCACGCAATGCCGTCCGTGTCCCCCGCTGACTCCCGCGGGCACAAGCCTGCGTACACAAAAACCAACCGGAACAACACCATGAGTTTCGGACCCGGCAACAAACGCGTGCTCATCACCGGCGGCGCCCAGCGCCTGGGCGCCTTGCTCTGCCGCAGCTTTGCGCAGGCCGGCTGGGAAGTCTGGTGCCACTACCAGCGCTCTGGCGCATTGGCGCATGCGCTGGTGGACGAACTGCGCGCGGCCGGCTTTGCCGCCTATGCGGTGCAGGCCGACCTGGCCCTGGAGCCGCAGCGCGTGCACATGGTGGAACAGATTGCAGCGCAGGGCGGACCACTGACGTGTCTGGTGAACAACGCCTCGCTGTTTGAAGAGGAC
>CANBTQ010000253.1 GCA_947372425.1 Comamonadaceae bacterium
GTGTCGCCACGGGTCTTGAGCTCTTTCTTCTTGGCCGGGTCTCCGGCCCAGCTGCTGGAAAGCTTGGCGGATTTGACTTCCTTGTTGGCACCGGGCGCTGCAGGTGCGGCTGCACCGGGAGCGGGCTTGACGCCTGGCTTGGCCACGACCGAACCGGCCGGTGGCTTGTGCAGCGTACCCTTGATGCCTGCCTTGGCAGCGGCTTCGGCACGCAGTTCTTCAGGGCGCTTGGCCACCAGCACGCGCTTGGGTGCAGACATCATGGTGCGGATGGCGGCGGCTTCGGCCTCGGCCTTGCGACGGCGGTCACCCAGGTCGGCGGCACGTGACACTTCTTCGGCGGCCTGCGCCTTGGAAGCGGCGGCGGCAGCGACGGCCTTTTCAGCGTCCTGCTCGCGCTTGAGTTCGGCTGCAGCGGCAGCTGCAGCTGCAACGGCTTCGTGATCAATTTCGGGTGCCGGCTTGGCCTTTGCCTTGACCTGCGGCTTGGTCGCCGCATCGGCCGCAGCTTGCGCCTTGGCAGCGGCAGCATCCGAAGCCTGCTTGTCAGCGGCTTCCTGTGCGGCACGGGCCTCCTGCTCTTCACGTTCCTTGCGGCGTTGTGCCAGCTCTTCTTCCTGGCGGCGGATCAGCTCGGCCTGTCGGCGCGCTTCTTCTTCGCGGCGCGACAAATCGGCGTGGTCTACCGAAACCGTCGCTGCAGCCTGCTCCACCTCTTCATGCTCAAAGCCATCCATGGGCTGGTCGGTTCCGTCTTCGCGGCGGACAAAGGTGCGCTTTTTGCGAACTTCCACCTGAATGGTGCGCGCCTTGCCACTGGCATCTGCCTGCTTGATCTCGGTGGTCTGCTTTTTGACCAGGGTGATCTTCTTGCGCTCGGGCGCAGCAGTGCCGTGGCTGCTTTGCAGATAGCTCAGCAGCTTGTGCTTGTCGGCATCAGTCAGGGTGTCGGCTGCAGCGCTCTTGGCTACACCCGCCGACTTCAGTTGCTCAAGCAGCGTATCGGTGGATTTTTTGAGTTCATTGGCAAACTCGGCGACGGTCGTACTAGACATTTGTTTATGTAACCTTTGGGTCGACCGGCAGGGCCCTTGTGGGGCAACTGCCGGCCATTACTGGACTTCTATTGCATGACCATTACTCTTGCGAAGCGGCGTCATTGGTAAACCAATGTGCGCGCGCCTTCATGATCAGGGCCGTGGCATCGTCGGCGGTCTGGCCGGTGATGTCGGTGAGTTCATCAACGGCCAAGTCGGCCAGGTCGTCACGGGTGTGAACGCCCTGGTCGGCCAGCTTGCCGATCAGCTCGGGTGTCAGGCCTTCCAGATCACGCAGGTCTTGTGAGACCCCTTCCACATTTTCTTCGTGGGCGATTTCCATGGTCAGCAGAGCATCCTTGGCATGGTTGCGCAGTTCGTGCACCGTGTCTTCGTCAAAGCTTTCGATTTCCAGCATTTCCTGCAGGGGAACGTAAGCCACTTCTTCCAGGCTAGTAAAGCCTTCGGCGATCAGGATGTCGGCGATTTCCTCGTCCACATCGAGCTTCTCCATGAACAGCTTGCGACCCGAATCGGTTTCGTTGGCCAGCTTCTGGGCGCTTTCTGCCGCGTCCATGATGTTGATCTTCCAGCCGGTCAGTTCGGACGCCAGACGCACGTTCTGTCCGCCGCGACCAATGGCAATGGCCAGATTTTCTTCGTCGACCACCACGTCCATGGCGTGGCGCTCTTCGTCCACCACGATGGAAGACACATTGGCAGGAGCCAGTGCGCCAATCACGAACTGGGCCGGGTCTTCGCTCCACAGCACGATGTCCACGCGCTCGCCGGCCAGCTCGTTGGTGACGCCGTTGACACGGGTACCGCGCACGCCGACACAGGTGCCGATGGGGTCTACGCGCTTGTCATGCGACAGCACAGCGATCTTGGCGCGCGAACCGGAGTCACGGGCACAGGATTTGATCTCCAACAGACCCTGTTCGATTTCAGGAACTTCCTGGCGGAACAGCTCAATCATGAATTCGGGCGCCGAACGCGACAGCACAATCGGTGCGCCGCGCAGGGTCAGGTCCACTTCCATGATCATGGCGCGCACGCGGTCACCGGTGCGCAGATTCTCTTTGGGGATCATCTCGCTGCGGCGCAGACGGCCTTCGACGCGGCCGCTCTCCACAATGATGTCGCCCTTGTCCATGCGCTTGACGGTGCCGACGAAAATCTTTTCGCCACGCGCCATGAAGTCGTTGAGCAGCATCTCGCGCTCCGCGTCACGGATCTTTTGCAGGATCACCTGTTTGGCAGCCATGGCACCAATGCGTCCGATCGGCACCGAGGGCACGGTCTCTTCGATGTACTCATCCACTTCGATGTCCGGAATTTGCTCCAGCGCTTCGAACAGCAGAATTTCCTGGTCGGGCAGTTGCAGGCCGGCTTCATCGGGGACCACATGCCAGCGGCGGAAGGTCTCGTAGTTACCGCTGTCGCGGTCCAGTGCCACCCGGATGTCTACATCACCAGGAAACAGCTTTTTGGTTGCCTGTGCCAGGGCCGCTTCCACGGCGCCCAACACCACATCACGTTCCACGTTCTTTTCACGGGAAATAGCTTCAACCAGCATCAACAATTCGCGATTCATGCCATGACTCTCCTGAACACTCGTATCAACAACAAAACTAAACTTCTTGACCCACAGCCGGCTCTTCGCCACCTGTGCTGCCACCTTGTCCGCGCCCCTTGAAGCTCACAATCGGAGCCAGGCGCGATTCACGTATCTCATCCAGCGTGAAACCCAGCACCTGCATCGGTGGCGGAACACGCTTTTTGCTAATTCTTTGACCCGGTTTGGCAGGCGGCGCATCGCTCCAGACGATTTGCCAGCTCACAGCGCCGTCTGCATGGGCAACCCGCTCCAGCGTGCCGCGAAACTTCTTGCGACTGGCGTGCACCTGGCCATTGGCCGCAGCACCCATGGGTGCCTTGAGCGCGAGATCAATCACGTGGCCGACAAAGCGCTCAAAATCTGCCGCATGACGCAGGGGACGATCGATACCGGGCGAGGAAACCTCCAGCCGCTTGTATTCAATGCCATCCACCTCCAGCGCAAACAGCAACTGGCGGTTGACTTTTTCACAGTCTTCCACGTTGATGAACTGCTCGGAAGCAGCCTCACCGGCAGCCGGTTGGGTCCAGGGCAAATCGATGGTGATGCGCAGCAGGCCACCGGCGGAGCGTTCAATCTCCACCAGGTCGTAACCCAAGCCGCTTACTGTCTGCTCAACGATTTCCTGTAACGCCACGCCGTCTCTTTTCCTGCTAATCAATCTACTGCTGTAAAACACATGCCAAAAACAATCGACCAAAAAAAACGGGCGGTAAATACCCGCCCGTTTGGTCGTGAGCTTGGATTGTACTGCAAAAGTGGGCTAAGTGCCTTGATTTCTAAGGGAATTAGGCAGCCGCGGCCAGCAAGGTACGTGTGTACTCCTGTGCCGGTGCTTCAAACACGGTGTTTATGCTGCCGTGCTCCACGATGCGGCCGTCTTTCATCACCGCAACATGGTGGGCCATGGCCCGGATCACATCCACATCGTGGGTGATCAGCAGGTAGGCCAGGCCATGCTCTGCCTGCAGGCGCTGCAGCAACTGCAATATTTGCTGGGCCATCGTGACATCAAGGGCACTGGTGGGCTCGTCCAGCACCAGCACGCGGGGTTGCACGATCAGCGCGCGTGCAATGGCAATGCGCTGGCGCTGGCCGCCGGAGAACTGGTGCGGGTAGCGCTGCAACAGGCCGGGGAATTGCACATCATCCAGGCCGACTTCCTGCAAGGCGGCGATAACCCGCTGCAGCACTTCACGGGGAAGCAGTTCAGGCGCGTGCACGGACAGGCCCTCACCCACAATTTCCTCCACCGTCAAGCGTGGCGACAACGAGGAAAACGGGTCCTGAAACACCACTTGCAAGCGCTTGCGGTTTTGCAAATCGGAGCCCCTGCCCAGGCCCCAGGCTTCGCCAAACACCCGTACCTCATTGGAAAACGGCAGCAGACCAAGAACGGCCAGCGCCAGTGTCGATTTGCCGGAGCCGGATTCACCGACGATGCCCAGCGTCTGCCCAGCCTGCAAGCGCAGGTCTGCGCCCTGCACCGCCACAAACTCGCCCTTGGAAAACCAGCCGGCAAAGCCCGGCCTGCTTGTGGGGTAAACCACGCGCAGGCCTTTGGCCAGGATGGCATCCGGTGCATCCGGCACACGGTCCACGACCTTGCGTACGGGCTTGCTGGCCAGCAGGCTGCGCGTGTAGGCATGGGTGGGATTGGCAAAGATGTCTGCCACCCTGCCCTGCTCCACGATATGGCCCCGCTCCATGACGGCGACGCGGTCGGCGAAACGCCGCACCATGTTCAGGTCATGGGTGATCAGCAGCACCGCCATGCCCATCTTCTTTTGCAGGCCGTCGAGCAGATCCAGAATCTGCTGGCGTACGGTCACGTCCAGAGCCGTGGTCGGCTCGTCGGCGATCAACAGCCTCGGGCTGCAGGCCAGGGCCATGGCAATCATGGCCCGTTGGCGTTGGCCGCCGGAAAGCTGGTGTGGATAGGCAGCAGCGCGGCGCTCGGGCTCGGCAATGCCGGTATCGGCAAGCAGGTGAATCGCTTTTTGCACCGCGTCACGGGCGCTCAGGCCCATCTTGAGCTCCAGAACCTCGGCGATTTGCTCGCCAATGGTGAACACCGGGTTCAAAGCCGTCATAGGCTCCTGAAAGACCA
>CANBTQ010000254.1 GCA_947372425.1 Comamonadaceae bacterium
CGCTGGGCCAAGCTGCAAAAGGGCGAATGCCATGTCATGCCCTACCCCAACCCGGCCGACCTGGACACCATGCGCAAGGACGCCAATGTGGTGGTGCAGGAGCAACCCGGTCTGAACATCGGCTACCTGGCCTACAACACCACCAAGAAGCCGTTTGACGACGTGCGCGTGCGCAAGGCCATCAACATGGCCATGGACAAGAAGGCGATTGTGTCGGCCGTCTACCTGAGCACCGGCGTGGCCGCCACCAACCCGATTCCACCGGGACAGTGGTCCTACAACAAGGCCATCAAGGACGACGCCTACAACCCCGCTGAAGCCAAGAAGCTGCTGGCCGCTGCCGGTTACCCCAATGGCTTCACCACCGACCTGTGGGCCATGCCCGTGCAGCGTCCCTACAACCCGAATGCCAAGCGCATTGCCGAGCTGATGCAGGCGGACCTGGCCAAGGTAGGCGTCAAGGCCGAGATCAAGAGCTTTGAATGGGGTGAGTACCGCAAGCGCATGCAAAACGGCGAACACCAGATGGGCATGCTGGGCTGGACCGGTGACAACGGCGATCCGGACAACTTCCTGAACACCCTGCTGGGTTGCGCCTCCGCCAAGAGCAATGGCTCCAACGTAGCCAAGTTCTGCTACAAGCCCTTTGACGACCTGGTGCTCAAGGCCAAGACGGTAACCAATCCGGCCGAGCGCACCAAACTGTACGAAAAGGCCCAGGTGGTCTTCAAGGAGCAGGCACCCTGGTTCACCATTGCCCACGCAGTGCAGATCGCCCCGGTGCGCAAGGAAGTCATCGACTACAAGCTCAGCCCCTTTGCCAAGCACACCTTCTACGGCGTGGACATCAAGTGAGCATGTGATCACAGCGGCCGGCCTGTAAACCTCCGGGTTTGCAGCGCCAGCCACTGCATCCACAAGGCCTGCCAAACCTGTTTGGCAGGCCTTTTTTTATGGGTTCGCACATTCATGCATACGGTGCGCAAGGTTTCATTACAAAAGCTGACCGTTCGCAAGTCTGTTGTAAACCGCAAGCCACCGATTTGCAGTAACCTTGCGTCCCGAAACCGAACCATCGTTGGAATTTTTGCCGCAGGAGCACCCATCCCTTGAACCCGTACGCCCAAACCATGCGATGCCACATCTGTTATGGCAAACCTGCGCAGGCCTGCGATGCAATGGACAAACGCCCTGTCTGCCAGCTGCACGCACATGCGGGATATCCGGTGGTCGAAAGCGCCTCCGAGCAACGCTGGGCGGATTTTTGCGGCACGCTGGACAAGCCGGTGTTCCTGCTGGCCAACACCGGCTTCGGCGATCTGGTTTAGAACAAACCTGAAATTTTTCCGTCGTCGTCGATATCGATGCGCGACGAAGCCGGTTCCTTGGGCAGGCCCGGCATGGTCATGATGTCGCCGCAAATCATCACCACAAACTCGGCTCCTGCGGCCAACCGCACCTCCCGAATGTTCACTACATGACCACTGGGCGCAGCCCGCAGTTTGGGGTCGGTGGAGAACGAATACTGGGTCTTGGCCACGCACACCGGATAGTGGCCGTAACCATCGGCCTGCAACTTGTCAATCTTGGCCCGGATGGCGGCATCGGCCGCAATGTCGGCAGCGCCGTAGACCTTGGTGGCAATCGCCTTCATCTTGTCCCACAGGGTGTCGCTGTCTTCGTAGACAAAAGTCATCTGGGAACTGCCGGACTCCACCACCTTGACCACCATGCGGGCCAGGTCCTCTGCGCCCCTGGACCCATCGGCCCAATGCCGCGCCACCACCACCGGCACGCCCAGCTTGTCCATGCGCGCACTCAAGAGCGCCAGTTCTTCCGGCGTGTCGGAAGTGAAGTGGTTGATGGACACCACGCAAGCGAGGCCATAGCGGTTGCGCACGTTGTCCACATGGCGCTCCAGATTCGCAATGCCGGCGTCCAGGGCCACCAGATCGGGCGTATTCAAATCCTTGGGCGCCACACCCCCGTGGTGCTTGAGCGCACGCAAGGTGGCCACCACCACCACCGCATCCGGGCGCAGGCCGGACTTGCGGCACTTGATGTCAATGAACTTCTCCGCTCCCAGGTCGGCACCAAAGCCGGCCTCGGTGACTACATACTCGCCGAGCTTGAGTGCCGCATTGGTAGCGGTAATGGTGTTGCAGCCGTGGGCGATGTTGGCAAAGGGCCCACCGTGGATGATGGCCGGGTTGTTCTCCAGCGTCTGCACCAGGTTGGGCTTGATCGCATCTTTCAGCAGCGCAGCCATGGCCCCCTGGGCCTGCAGATCGCGGGCGCGTATGGGGCTTTGCTCACGCGTGTAGCCGACGATGATGTTGCCCAGCCGTACCTTCAAATCCTTGCGCGAGGTGGCCAGACAGAAGATGGCCATCACTTCGGAGGCCACCACAATGTCAAAACCGTCTTCACGCGGGAAGCCATTGGCCGGCCCGCCCAGCGACACCACCATGTTGCGCAGCGCCCGGTCATTCATGTCCATGACGCGGCGCCAGGTAATGCGGCGCACATCAAAGCCCAGGGCGTTACCGTGGTGGATGTGGTTGTCCAGCAGCGCGGCCAGCAGGTTGTGCGCCAGGGCAATCGCCGCAAAGTCGCCGGTGAAATGCAGGTTGATGTCTTCCATGGGCACCACCTGTGCATAGCCGCCACCGGCCGCCCCGCCCTTCATGCCGAACACCGGGCCCAGCGAGGGTTCACGCAGCGCAATCACGGTGCGCTTGCCGATGCGGTTGAGCGCGTCGCCCAGACCGACGGTGGTCGTGGTCTTTCCCTCACCTGCCGGCGTCGGGCTGATGGCGGTGACCAGAATTAGTTTGCCCTTGGGGCCGGGGTGTTTGTCCAACCAACCCAAGTCAATCTTGGCCTTGTAGTGGCCATAAGGTTCCAGCGCTTCGGCCGGTATGCCCAGACGGTCCTTGGCCAGTTGCATGATGGGTACAAGGGTAGATGCCTGCGCGATTTCAATGTCCGAAAGTGCCACGCTGTCTCCTGATTTTTTGGTGTTGGAAGGCAACCATTCTGAGTTCATGGTCAAGCCACACTATCCGGAATGCGGCATATCTTGTTTCCCTTACGGCAACGCACGGGCGGCTATCGAAACAGCTTGGTTTAGGTCAAACGCGGCGGGATTGCAGCCCCTGGGGTCTGCCCATGCCGCCGGCTACCCGGATCAAAAACCGATACGCAGCAAGCTGTAGGCCGCCACCAGCGTCATCAGCAGCGCAGAGCCGTAGCAGACGATTTTGGACGGCGTTCCATGCGGAATGCCCACATCGTGCAGGCTGTGGAAGATGCGGTGCGCGGCATGCCAGGCAAACAAGGCAATCACTACAAAGACAAAGCCTTTGCCGATGAAGTTCTGCGCAAACGCGAGCATGCGCGGGTAGCGCATGAAGTCGCTGTGCAGGCCCAGGCCCAGCGGTGTGGCCAGGCCGGTGATGAGCACCAGCGCGCTGCCCAGCAGGGCTGAGAGCACGCCACCGGCACCAAACAGCAGCCAGAAGAAGGGAGCGTTGCTGCGTTTTTTCATGCTTGGCTCCAGACTGCCAGCAGCAGTGTCACAAGAAATGCCACGGCGGCCACGCTCCAGCCGGTGCGCTGTATGCGCGCCGCGCTAACGCGCTCGCCGTTGATGACCATGGGAGCCATGGTCTTGGGCATGATCTCAAACCAGCTGTAGGTGTGCACCACCATGCTGATCAGCAGAACCACGTGCAGGCTCAGCGACAGCGGTGATTTCATCGCCTGCAGCCAGCCGTTCCAGGCCGCCTCGCCCTGGCCCAGGCGCAACACGCCCACCGTGAGAATCAGTGCATAAACCCACACCGCCACGGCCGTCGCCTCGCGCACCATGTAGCGCACGAAAAAGGCATTGCCCTTCCACCAGCCCGCCATGGGCCGCACGTAGGGGCGGCGCACGGTTTTGACATCGATTTGAGACTTCATGATCAGCCTCCTTTCTTGGGGAAGAAACGCGCAAAGTAGTCCACCGCGCTGTTGATCTTGTTCTGGTTTACCGCATTGGCCGGATCCACGCCTTTGGGGCAGACCTCCGAGCAATAGCCTACCGCCGTGCAGCTCCAGACGCCCTCTTCCGCGTTCAGGATTTCCATGCGCTCGGCCTTGCCCCCATCACGCGAATCCGCGTTGTAGCGATGCAGCAGTGCCAGCACGCCCGGACCGGTGAAGTCCGGGTTGAGGCCGAACTGCGGGCAGGCGGCGTAGCACAGCATGCAGTTGATGCAGGAGCTGTATTGCTCAAAGGCCGCCAGTTGCGCCGGGCTCTGCAGGTACTCACCTTCGCTCAGCGCGCGCTCTTCCTTGGGGATGAGGTAGGGCTTGATGCTTTCCAGCTTCTTCACAAAGGGTTCCACGCTGACCATGAGGTCGCGCTCAATGGGCAGGTGGTCCAGCGCCTCCACCTTCACCGGACCAGGGAACAGATCGCGCAAAAAAGTCTGGCAGGACAGGCTGGGTTTGCGGTTGATCATCATGCCGCAGCTGCCACAAATGGCCATGCGGCAGGACCAGCGGAAGCTCACGCTGCCATCGATCTCGTCCTTGATGTATTGCAGGCCCTGCAGCACCGACATGTCTTCGGTAAACGGCACCTGGTAGCTTTGCCAGACGGGCTCGCTCTCCTGCTCAGGGCGGTAGCGCAGCACCTGGATTTCGATCATGCGGGGGGCTTCAGCCATGTGCACTCTCCTTGGCATGTTGCTCGGCATCGGCCTTTTCACCGGCGGC
>CANBTQ010000255.1 GCA_947372425.1 Comamonadaceae bacterium
TTGCGTGCCGCGCAAATGCTGTTCTCCGACGCGCGGGGCTTTGAGCCGGCCCGGGCGCGCAACGTGTTCCGGGTGGCCGCCGCCGATTACCTCGACCCCTTGTTCCTGCCCCAGTTGGTGACCGAAATCAAAACCAGGGCGCCGCTGTGCGAGATTGAAATCCATCCCCTGTCGCCGGTGTCCGACTACCGCACCCAGCTGGCGCAGGGCGAGGTGGATGTGGTGATCGGCAACTGGCTGGCGCCGCCCCAAGACCTGCACCTCGGGGCCTTGTTTGATGACGAGGTGGTGTGCCTGGTGTCCAACAAGCACCCGGCGGTGCGCCGCGGTTGGGACCAGACCTCCTGGCTGGAGGTGGAGCACATTGCGCCCGGCGCCACCCATCCGGGTGCCAAGGGCTTTATTGACGGGCATCTGGCGTCGCTGGGCCTGCAGCGCCACATCAGCGCGCGCTGCCCCTATTTCGGACTGATTCCGGGCATGGTGGCATCAACCTTGCTGGTGCTGACCACCAGCCGGCAATACTGTGAACGCTTTGTGCACACGCTGCCGGTGACCATATTGCCCTGTCCGATCGCGTTTCCAAAAATGATGTACTACCAGCTCTGGCATGAACGCACGCACACCTCGGAGTCCATCCGCTGGCTGCGCGAGCGTGTAAAGTCCGCCGCTGCTTCGTTGAAAAAATAGAACGGGACCCCGCACACGATGACACACCCCAGACTGCAACTGACCGGCATCACCAAGGCCTATCCCGGCGTGGTGGCCAACAGCAATGTGTCGCTCACCGTGATGCCGGGCGAGACCCATGCCGTTCTGGGCGAAAACGGCGCCGGCAAGTCCACGCTGATGAAGATCATCTACGGCTCCATCAAGCCCGACGCCGGCGAGATGCGGCTGAACGGCCAGCCCATCGTCATCCACAACCCCAAGGAAGCGCGCGCCAACGGCATCAGCATGGTGTTCCAGCACTTCAACCTGTTCGACACCATGACCGTGGCCGAGAACGTCTGGCTGGGCCTGGCGCGCGAGTCGCTGGAGCAGGTGACGGCCAGCATCATCGCCAAGGCCAATGAATACGGCCTGGACATCGACCCGGCACGCCCCGTGCACACCTTGAGCGTGGGCGAGATGCAGCGCGTGGAAATCATCCGCGCCCTGCTGACCCGGCCCGAGTTGCTGATTCTGGACGAGCCGACCTCGGTGCTGACACCGCAGGCGGTGGAAAAATTGTTTGTGGTGCTGAAGAAGCTGGCCTCGGAAGGCTGCAGCATTCTCTACATCTCGCACAAGCTGCATGAAATCCGCGAACTCTGCACCGCCTGCACCGTGCTGCGTGGCGGCAAGGTCACGGGGGTTTGCAACCCGCAGGAAGAAAGCAATGCCTCGCTCTCGCGCCTGATGATTGGCGCTGAGCCGCCGCAGCTGGAGCACCGGCCGCAGCAGGCTGGCGAGAGCCGCCTGACGGTGCGCAAGCTGAGCCTGGCGCGTGAAGACCAGTTTGGTGTGGACCTCGAAGGCATCAGCCTGGATGTGCGCGCCGGCGAGGTAGTGGGTATTGCCGGCGTCTCGGGCAATGGCCAGCGCGAACTGCTGTATGCCTTGTCGGGCGAAGACTGCCGCGCGCCGGCGGGCTCGATTCGCATGAAAGAACAGGACGTCTCCAATCTGCACCCCGGTGCCCGGCGCAAGCTGGGCCTGCACTTCGTGCCCGAAGAGCGCCTGGGCCGCGGCGCGGTGCCCACGCTCAGCCTGGCGCACAACCTGTTGCTCACGCGCACCGGCTCCATCTCCAACCCCAAATTTGCCGGCGGCTGGATCCAGGTGAACAAGCTCGAAGAACACGCGGCCGCCATCATCAAGGCCTTCAACGTCAAGGCGGGCGGGCCGAATGCGATCGCCAAATCCCTGTCCGGCGGCAACCTGCAGAAGTTCATTGTGGGCCGCGAGATCGATGCCAAGCCCACGTTGTTCATCGTTTCGCAACCGACCTGGGGCGTGGACGTGGGCGCGGCGGCGCAAATCCGCGGCGAGATCCTGGCCCTGCGCGACGCCGGCTGTGCCGTGCTGGTGGTCAGCGAAGAGCTGGAAGAATTGTTTGAGGTGAGCGACCGCCTGCATGTGATTGCCCGCGGCAAGCTCTCGCCCTCGGTACCGATTGCGGAGGCCACGGTGGAAAAAATAGGGGAATGGATGAGTGGCTTATGGGAAGAGGGCGCAGTTGCTGCGCAGGAGCTGGCCCATGTTTAAGTTGGAAGCCCGCCAGCAACCTTCCCGCATCTGGGTTTATGGCTCGCCGCTGCTGGCCCTGCTGATCACCGTGCTGGTGGGCGTGGTGCTGTTCATGGTGCTGGGCAAGGACCCGCTGCGCGGCCTGGAGATGTTTTTCTGGCAACCCATCAAGAGCAGCTATGCGCTGGGCGAGCTGATGGTCAAGGCCACACCGCTGCTGCTGATTGCGCTGGGCCTGTCGGTGTGCTTCCGCTCCAATGTGATGAACATTGGCGCCGAAGGCCAGTACGTGATTGGTGCCATCTTCGCCTCGGGCGTGGCCCTGCTGGCCGAAAAGACCACCGGCAGCTGGATCGTGCTGCCGATTCTGCTGGCCGGCATTGCCGGCGGCATGGTCTGGGCGGCGCTGACGGCGCTGTTGCGCGACCTGTTCAACGCCAATGAAATTTTGGTCAGCCTGATGCTGGTGTACGTGGCGCTGCAGGTGCTGAGCTACCTGGTGGGCGGCCCCTGGATGGACCCCAACGGCTTCAACTTCCCGCAGACCAAGACCTTCGAAGCGGCCACGCACATCCCGCGCATGATCCAGGGCTCGCGCATGACCATTGGCGTGCTGATTGCCGCGCTGGGTTCGGCGGCACTGTGGGTGTTTCTGTTCCGCACCCGCGCCGGCTTTGCCCTGCAGGTGGGCGGCATTGCGCCGGCCGCGGCGCGCTACGCCGGCTTTTCCTCGCGCCGCGCGCTCTGGATTGCCCTGATGATTTCCGGTGGGGCGGCCGGCCTGGCCGGTGCGCTGGAAGTGGCCGGGCCCATAGGCCAGCTGTCCGGCTTTCTGCCTGCCGGCTACGGCTTTGCCGCCATCATCGTGGTCTATGTGGGGCGTCTGCACCCCATCGGCATGGTGTTCTCGGTGATTCTGATGAGCATGTTTTACATAGGCGGTGAGATGGCGCAGTCGCGTCTGGGGCTGACCAAGTCCCTCACCGGCGTATTCCAGGGCCTGCTGCTGTTCAGCCTGCTGGCCTGCGACACGCTGGTCAACTACTCCGTCAAACTCAAGAGGAACACCTAATGGATTCCTACGCACTGCTGCTGGCCGCCACGCTGAATGCGGGCACCGTGCTGGCCCTGGCCTCGCTGGGCCTGCTGATCAACGAGAAGGTGGGCATCGTCAACCTGGGTGCCGAGGGCATGATGCTGTGCGCAGCCATAGCCGGCTTTGCCACCGCCGTGCACACCGGCAGCGACGCCATGGGCTTTGGCGTCGGCATTCTGGTGGGTGCCTTTCTGGCCGCCGTGTTTGGGGTACTGGTGATCTGGCTCAACACCAACCAGTTCGCCACCGGCCTGGCACTGTCGCTGTTCGGCACCGGCCTGTCGGCCTTTGTCGGCACCGCCTATGTGCAGGAGAAGCTGGTGGACCGCGCCAGCTTCGCCATCCCCTACCTTGCCGACATTCCCTGGCTGGGCGTGGCCCTGTTCCGCCAGCACCCCCTGGTCTACGGCACCATGGCACTCACCGGTGCCATCATCTGGTTCATGTACAAAACCCGTGCCGGCCTGGTGCTGCGCAGCGTGGGCGAGAGCCCGGAGTCGGCCCATGCGCTGGGCTACCCGGTGCGATTCATCCGCCTGGGTGCGGTGGTGGCCGGTGGCGCGCTGTGCGGCCTGGCCGGTGCCTACATCTCGCTGATCTACACCCCGCTGTGGGCCGAGGGCATGGTCGCCGGCAAGGGCTGGATTGCCCTGGCCCTGACGACCTTTGCCACCTGGCGGCCGGGCCGTGTGCTGCTGGGCGCCTACCTGTTTGGCGGCGTCACCATGCTGCAGCTGCATTTGCAGGCCCTGGGGGTGCAGATTCCCAGCCAGTTGCTCAACAGCCTGCCCTATGTGGCCACCGTGGTGGTGCTGGCCGTTATCTCGCGCAACCCGCAGTGGATTCGCATCAATATGCCGGCCTCCATTGGCAAGCCGTTCTACCCCGGCTCCTGAGCTTTCCACGCCATAATCACTTTTTCCGCTTTCCGCTTTCACTCACCCTCCGTCACTCAAAGGACTAGACATGACAGATTTGCAAAAACGTTCATTGCTCAAGATCGCGGCCCTGACCGCTGTCGCCTCCGCGGCCCTGGTGGGCTGTGGCAAGAAGGAAGAGCCGGCTCCGGTTGCCGCACCGGCACCCGCTGCTTCGGCACCGGCGCCCAAGGCTGAGCCGCTGAAGATTGCCTTTGCCTATGTCGGCCCGGTGGGTGACGGCGGCTGGACCTTCGCCCATGACAATGCCCGCAAGGCGCTGGAAAAAGAATTCGGCGACAAGATCGTCACCTCCTTTGTGGAAAACGTGCCCGAGTCGGCTGACGCCGAGCGCGTGATCCGCGACATGGCCGGCCAGGGCAACAAGCTGATTTTCGGCACCACCTTTGGCTACATGGACCCCATGCTCAAGGTGGCTGCCGACACCAAGGGCGTGTTCTTTGAACATGCCACCGGCTACAAGCAGTCGGAAAACATGCGCACCTA
>CANBTQ010000256.1 GCA_947372425.1 Comamonadaceae bacterium
GCCCGCCGATGCGTGGCCCATGACCAACATGGCGGTGGCGAAAATCAGGAAGTTGAAGCCACCATGCACCAGCCCGGCACCCAGCGGCACTAGCGGCAAAATCTCCAGCGGGAAGATGATTTTTTTGACATAGCTCGGGTAGCTGCGCACGGTGGTCGGAGCCCGCGTGACGGTGTCGGCAAAAAAGTTGAAAACGATCAGGCCGCAATACAGCATGAGCCAGAACGGCGGCTCGCCGCTTTGCAGCGCCCAGCGGGCCTGGAATATTTCGCCAAAGACGAAGGCAAAAATACCCAGCATTAGCAGCGGGCTTAGGAAAATCCAGAGCACGCCAAACATAGCGCCGCGGTAGCGCAATAGCACATCGCGTTTGATGAGCTGGCCCAACAGGTAGCGCTGGCGCCACAGGCCGCTGCCCATTCGCAGGGGATTCACAATGCGCCGGCTCATCGGTGCCGGGGCTGCGTCAAAGCCGCCAAACATGCAGCCCCGCCCTGGTCAGCGCAGCGGCATCAAAGACCGCCTTGGCGTCAATGAAGCAGGCCTGCGCATGCGCTCGTGCGGCCAGCGATTCGGCCGCAATGTCCTGGTAGGCTTTGTGCGCGACAGCCATTACCATCGCATCTGCCTGCGGCAGTGCATCCCAGGCCGTCAGCGCAATTCCATACTCCCGGAGTACCTCGTCCGCATCCGCCACCGGATCATGCACAAACACCTCCACCCCATAAGCCTTCAACTCCGCGATCAAATCAAACACCTTGGAGTTGCGCACATCCGGCACGTTTTCTTTAAAGGTCACGCCCAGCACATTGACCTTGGCGCCTTTGATGGAACTACCCGCCTGAATCATCTGCTTGACAGTCTGCTCGGCAATGTATTTGCCCATGCTGTCGTTGATGCGGCGCCCGGCCAGGATTACCTGCGGGTGGTAGCCCAGCATCTCGGCCTTGTAGGTCAGATAGTAGGGGTCCACGCCAATGCAGTGGCCACCCACCAGACCGGGGCGGAAGGGTAAAAAGTTCCACTTGGTTCCGGCCGCCTCCAGCACCTCAACGGTGTCCAGGTCCAGCATGTTGAAGATCACGGCCAGTTCGTTCATCAGCGCAATGTTCAGGTCGCGCTGGGTGTTTTCAATCACCTTGGCAGCCTCGGCTACCTTGATGCTGGAGACCCTGTGCACACCGGCCTCAACCACGCTTTCGTACAGGGCCGCCACACGCTCCAGTGTTTCAGGGTCGTCGCCGGACACTACCTTGATGGTGTTGCGCAGTGTGTGCTGCTGGTCGCCCGGGTTGATGCGTTCCGGCGAATAGCCCACATGAAAATCGCGCTTCCATTGCAGGCCCGAAATGCGCTCCAGCACGGGGATGCAGATCTCTTCGGTGGCTCCCGGATAGACGGTGGATTCAAAGATGACAGTGGAGCCGGTTTTCAAGTGCCGGGCCACACATTCACTGGCCTGTATCAGTGGCGAAAAATCAGGCTTACGGGCCTGGTCTATCGGGGTTGGCACGGCGATGATGAAGACGTCCGCCGCGGCCAGATCTTGTTCTTCGGCGCTGTAGCGCAACTGGGTTGCCGCTGCCATGGCGTCGCTGCCGACGTTGTCGCTGGGGTCGGTGTGCTGGCGATAGGCCTCCACCTTGCTGCGCGACAGGTCAAAGCCAATGGTGGGCCGCAGCTGTCCGAAGGCCACCGCCAGCGGCAAGCCCACGTAACCCAGCCCGACGATTGCCACTACTTCCATTGTTTTGTTGCCATGTGCATAGATTGATTTGTACCCGCCGGCGAATTATGGGGCAGTAGCGCAAAAGTTCTTCAGGAGGTGGGCAACAAAAGACGGCTGCCGGCCCTGAAAATTGCCATCCATTCGCGCGGCCGATACAGGTTTTTCGGGCATGCTTGGCAATGTGAATCAAGACAAATACTCTGTTGGCAACGCACTTCCCATCCTGCTGCTGGCGCTCCCCTGGCTAAACCCCCTCACCTACGGCCCCACGCACGCAGTGGCGCAGGGTTTGACTGTGGGCCTGGGTGGCGCGTTGTGCTGGATGGTGTGGACGCTCACGCAGGCGGAGGCACAGTCGCGTATCCGCGCCGTTGCCGCCGCCTGGCTGCTGGCCGCCAGCGTCAGCGCGGCCATGGGGCTGTTGCAGTACTTCGGGCTGGCCGACCGGTTCAGCCCCTGGATCAACTATTTGGAGGCCGGGCAGGCCTTTGCCAATCTGCGCCAACGCAACCAGTTGGCCACCCTGCTGGCCATGGGTCTGTGTGCCTTGCTGTGGTGGCAGCAGACGGTATTGGCGTCCACGCCTGAATCAAGGCAAGCCTGGCGCAGTGGCTGGCTTGTTGCGGTGGCGGCCCTGCTGCTGGCCGCAGCGGACGCGGCCTCGGGCTCGCGTACCGGCATGCTGCAATTGCTGGGCCTGCTGGCACTGGCATGCGTCTGGCGCCGTGGTCGCGCGCTGCTGGCCTTTACGCTCTTGGCCTATGCCATCGCCGCCGTGCTGCTGCCGCAAGGGGCCGGGTTGGAACCTTTGCAAAGCGGCATTCTGGGGCGTGTTAGTGAGGCGCCCGCAACCTGCGCCAGCCGCCTCACGCTGTGGTCCAACGTGCTGCAGCTGATCGCGCAAAAGCCCTGGCTGGGTTGGGGTTGGGGCGAGCTGGGTTATGCGCACCTGATGACGCTGTATTCCGGCGCGCGCTTTTGCGAAATCCTGGGCAATGCCCACAACCTGCCTTTGCATCTGGCCGTGGAGCTGGGTGTGCCGGTGGCGCTGGCCTTTTGCAGCGGCGTGGTATGGCTGCTGTGGCGCGCCCGGCCCTGGCGCGAGGGCAATGCCGCGCGGCAAATGGCCTGGAGCGTGCTGGCTGTAATCGGATTGCACAGCCTGGTGGAATACCCGCTCTGGTACGGGCCGTTTCAACTGGCGGCCTTGCTCTGCATCTGGATACTGTGGCGCGGCCAGTCAACGGTTGGCGCTGCGCCGCGCCCACACTACGCCGCGCGTGTGCCACTGGCAATGGCCCTCACGGCGCTGCTGGCCTGCTGCTATGTGGCCTGGGACTACTGGCGCATCAGCCAAATCTACCTGCCTGAACCGCAGCGTGCGGCCACCTACCGCGAAGACACGCTGGAGAAAATCCGCAGCTCCCGGCTGTTTGCAGACCAGGTGAAATTTGCCGAACTGGGCATCACGCCACTCACTGCCGGCAACGCGCAGCAGATCAACGTGCTGGCCAAGGAAATGTTGCACTTTTCAGCCGAGGCCAGTGTGCTGGAGAAAGTGATCGACAGCGCTGCCCTGCTGGGGCAAGACGAAGAAGTGCGCTTTTACGCGCTGCGCTACCAGGCCGCCTTCCCGCAGGACTATGCCCGCTGGAAGCAGGCCCAGGCCTCAGGTGCCGTTGACAAAGCTCCCTGACTTGCCGCCGTGCTTTTCCAGCAGCTTCACATCGGTAATGGTCATGCCGCGGTCCACGGCCTTGCACATGTCGTAGATGGTGAGCAGGGCCACCTGCACGGCGGTCAGGGCTTCCATTTCGACCCCGGTGGGGCCTACGGTCTCGGCGGTGGCCGCGCATTGCACATGGGCAGCCTGCTGGCCTGCGGCCGGCACCACCACAAACTCCAGCGCCACACGCGTCAGCGCAATCGGGTGGCACAGCGGAATCAGATCGCTGGTGCGCTTGGCACCCTGGATGCCGGCAATGCGGGCAATGCCCAGCACGTCGCCCTTTTTGGCAGAGCCCGATTCAATCAGCGCCAGGGTGGATGGCAGCATTTCAATGCGCCCCTGGGCAATCGCCATGCGGTGGGTGGCTGGCTTGGCCGCCACGTCCACCATGTGGGCTTGGCCGCGGGCATCAAAATGGGTCAGAGTACTCATAATCAGGACTTTACCCGAGCTTGACGCAGCCCCTGCCTGAGAGGTGGCATTCTGCAGGCTGGTTCACTCCCGCGTTTCCATGCAAGCCTTGCCCCAACCACCGCACTCCAAAACCGGCCCTCTGCTCAGGGCACTGCTGCTGTGCCTGTGCGCAACCCTGGCTGTGCCGGCCTTGCCGCAAGCCGTGCCGGCGCCGGTCAGCGGCGCCTTGCCCAATCTGGGTGACGGCACCGACATGACGCCGGCGGCCGAGCGCCGCATTGGCGACCGCATTGCGCGCGAGTTGTACCGCGACCCCGACTATCTCGATGACGCGGTCATCATGGACTATGTGCAGGCCATCTGGCAGCCACTGATTGCTGCAGCCCGGGCACGCGGCGATTTGCCGGCCCAGCTGGACGAAGCCTTTGCCTGGGAAATCCTGCTCGGGCGCGACCGCACGGTCAACGCCTTTGCGCTGCCCGGTGGTTATTTCGGATTGCATCTGGGGCTGGTGGGCATTGTCACCAGCCGCGACGAACTGGCCTCGGTGCTGGCACATGAGCTCAGCCACGTCACCCAGCGCCATATCTCGCGCTCCATGGCGCGCCAGGCCGCGCAGGCGCCCTGGCTGATGGGCGCCATGATTCTGGGCATGCTGGCTGCCAGCAAAGACCCCAGCGCCGCACAGGCCACGATGGTGGGTGGCCAGGCGGCGGCGATGCAAAGCCAGCTGAACTACTCACGCGACATGGAGCGCGAGGCCGACCGCATCGGCTTTACCGTGCAGGCCCAGGCCGGCTTTGCGCCCCAGGGTTTTGTCAGCATGTTTGAAAAGCTGCAACAGTCCAGCCGTCTGAATGACGCCGGTGGATTTCCGT
>CANBTQ010000257.1 GCA_947372425.1 Comamonadaceae bacterium
TGGCGGCGGCGCCGTCGTTGATGGAGCTGCTGCTGGCGGCGGTAATGGTGCCGTCCTTCTTGAACGCCGACTTCAGCGTGGGAATCTTGTCGAGCTTGATCTTGCCCGGTCCCTCGTCCATGGCAATCTGCACCTCACCGGCACGGGTCTTCACCGTCACGGGGGTGATCTCGGCAGCAAAACCGCCGTTGGCAATGGCGGCCTGCGCGCGCTGCACGCTCATCGTGGCAAAGGCGTCCTGCTGCGCACGGGTGAAGCTGTATTTGGCGGCGCAGTCTTCGCCAAAAGTGCCCATGGATCGGCCGGGCTCGTAGGCGTCTTCCAGGCCGTCCAGCATCATGTGGTCCATCACGCGGTCATGGCCTATGCGCATGCCGGCCCTGGCCTTGGGCAGCAGGTAGGGGGCGTTGGTCATGCTCTCCATGCCACCGGCAATCAGCACATCGTGGCTGCCGGCCAGCAGCATGTCGTGGCAGAACATGGCCGCACGCATGCCCGAGCCGCACATCTTGGACAGGGTCACGGCCCCCGCGCTGATGGGCAGCCCGCCCTTGAAGGCCGCCTGGCGTGCCGGCGCCTGTCCTTGCCCGGCCATCAGGCAATTGCCAAAGATGACTTCGGTGACCAGGTCCGGGCTGATGCCGGCGCGCGCGACCGCGGCCCGGATGGCGGCACCACCCAGGTCATGGGCGGCCAGGGAGGAGAAGTCGCCCTGGAAAGCGCCCATGGGGGTGCGGGCGGCGCTGACGATCACAATCGATTCGGACATAACAAGCCTTTTAGGTTGACGTTTACGTAAACGTCAATTGTGACAGAAGAGCCGGTTTGGGTCAGCCCGACCGCCATGGGAATTAACGGGGGAGCACGCTCCGTATCCATGCCGCGATGTCTTGCACCACGCGTGCTTCGATGCCGTTGTAGCCATGGTAGGCATAGGCCTCGCAGGGGTCGCCCGTGCTGATGCCGCCCTGGTAGGTTCGCAGCGTGAAGGGGGTTTTCAGTGCGGCCGTGAGCAGTGGCAGATCGGCGTATTGGCAGACACGGCAATGGTCCAGTTCATGGTGCACCAGCAACAGCGGCAGCCGCAGCGCATCCAGCTCCATTTGCGGCAGGGCGCGTGACTTGGGGTCGCTCAGCACCGAGGAGGTCAGCACCAATGCGTCCGGCCCACCCGCCTCCGCCGTGGCAATAGCGACTGCCGCGGCAGACTGCGTTCCGCGGCTGGTACCCACCAGCACCACCGGTCTGGCGGTGCGTTGCCGGACGTCGGCCATCACCGCACGCAGATCGGTCGCATGCTCGGGTGACTGCCGGAAGCCGCTGAGGTAGGGTGCACCTTGCCGGTCGGACGGCGCGTCCACCAGGGCCACGGCCAGCCCCTGTTCCAGAAACAGTGTGCTGCTGCGGGCCAGAAAGTTGCCGGCGCCCGCACCCAGCGTACCGTCATCGGCAATCGCCAGGCGACCGCCACCGCCCACCAGCAGAACCAGCGTGGCGTCAAAGTGCGCAGGGCTCAGCAGCAGATAGCGCTGGCTTACAGCAGGCCGCGTGGCCAGGTCCACCACCTGCCGGCTTTGCGCCCACGCACCGACGGTGGCCAGCATGGCCAGCAGCGCCAGTAGCAGGAGCAGCCGGCAGCGCCTCATGCCCGCACCACGCAGTGCTGCGGACAAGCCAGAAGCAACAGGCCGGCAGGGTGCGGCACAGCCACCGCGCGCCCGGCGGTCTTGCCCGACACAAAAGACGCCAGGGTGGCTGACCCCATGGCCGTTGGCCTGCGGCGGCCCGCTCAGCCGTTGATGCGCGGCATCAGGCGCACACCGGACACGGCTTCACGGTAGAGTGCGTCCAGGTCCGAGTCGCCGGTGATGGTCATGTGCAGGTCGTGCAGCAGGCCATCGGACAGGCCATAGACCCAGCCGTGCAGGGTGACGTTCTGGCCGCGCGCCCAGGCATCCTGCAGCACGGTGGATTGCGCCACGTTCATCACCTGCTCGATCACATTGAGCTCGCACAGGGCAGCGGCGCGGCCGTGTTCGGGCAGCACGTCCATCACATCGCGGTGGCGGTCGCGCACGTCCTGGATGTGGCGCAGCCAGTTGTCGGCCAGGCCGATGCGCGCGCCTTCCAGCGCCGCCTGCACGCCCGAGCAACCGTAGTGGCCCACCACCATGACGTGCTCGACCTTGATGCGTTCCACGGCGAACTGGATGGTGGAGAGTGCATTCAAGTCGGAGTGCACCACCACATTGGCCACGTTACGGTGCACAAACACCTCGCCCGGGTCCAGGCCGGTGATTTCATTGGCCGGCACGCGGCTGTCGGAGCAACCAATCCACATGTACTTGGGGCGCTGCTGGTTGGCCAGGCCGGTAAAAAAGCCGGGGCGCTTGCGCTCGATGTCGGCGGCCCAGGTGCGGTTGTTGGCGAAGAGGTTGTTCAGTTCAGTCATGGTTTCGTTTCTTTGCGCAGTGAGATACGCACATTCCAGTCCAGCAAGCCATAGCGCGCGCGCTCCTGCTGGTCATCCTTGGCGTTGAACTCGCAATGCTCGGCAGGCGTGGCGGCGGTGCAGACAAAGCTGCTCTTGTTTCCGAGTTGCCACATGCCCTGGGCATTGCGTGCTTCGCCGGTGAAAAACATGGCGCGCGGTGCGTTGACGGGGTCAGCCGCTTCTATGCCGGATTGCAACAGATTGCGCCCGGCGTTGATGTAGGGGCCCTCAATGCCCGCAAGCGGAAAAAGGGTGTTGAACATGTCGCGGTGGCTGGCGGGCAGCGCCTGCTGAGTGCCGCAGTTCAAGCCCTCGCCCCAGATGACAAACGGCACCTGGCGTATCAGGTAGCGGCGCTTGGCATCGGCATAGACACCGAAGGAGCGCACATTGTGGTCGCCGGTGGCGGCGATCAGGGTGTCGGCCTTGTGCGGGCCGTTTTGCATCTCCTGCACAAAACCGCCCAGCAGATCGGCGGCGTAGTGGTAGGTGTCGAGGTTCAACAACAGGGTGTCGGCGCTGGTCTCGCCCTTCCACAAGGACATGTCGCGCGGCACGCGCTTGTATTCGGGCGGCAGGTCGTACGGCGGGTGGTTGGTGGAGGTCAGCACAAACACGAACAGCGGTTTGTCACTGGGCTGGGCCATGCGGGTCTTGAGGTAGCGGAACACATAGTCGTCCCACACGCCCCACAGACCCAACGTGGCCTCCGGGTAGGCTTGATGCAGCGAATTGGCATCAATGATTTCGTCAAAGCCCTGGGCCTGCAGCACCCGGTCCAGACCGCGCCAACCGGCGCGCACCGAGGAGACAAACAGGGTGCGGTAACCGGCGTCCCGCGCGATCTTGGCCGTGGCCCAGGGAATCGGCTTGCGCCCCGCATCACCCAGTGTCAGCGGTGTGATCGGCGTGGAGAACAGGATGGCCTCCATGCTGGGATGCGTGCCGGCATGGGCCGAGTCGAAGTTGCTGAAGTGGCAGGCCTTGTCGAGGGTGGGCGCCATGCGGCCCAGCACGTCAAACTGCGGGCTCTGGTAGAGCATGGGCTCGGCGCTCCAGGACTCCATCAGGAAGAACAGCAGGTTCTTCTTGGGGGTACCAGGGGGCAAGGCCGGGTGTGCCGTGAGGGCGGCCTTGACTTCGGCATCGCTGCCATGCGGCAAGCCCAGCACTTCGGCGGCGGCACGGGCCGAATCAAAGCCCATCACCTTCAGGCCCACCAGCGGGTCCTGCAGGTTTTGCGACTGGCCCCGGCTGTCCCATGCGTATTTGAGGGCGATGACGCCATTGGGCACCATGTCGTTGAGAAACTGCGAGGTGGTCACCGTCAGGTGCTGGCGCTGCAGCGCCATTTCGCGCAGCGTGCCCTTGCCCGCAAACACCAGGGCCCAGAAGGCCATGAAGACAATGATGCCGCGCAACCAGGGGCTGCGGCCCCGCAACGCCGTGTCCGGCACGGCGCGCTGCACGATACGCTGGTGCAGCCAGGCCGTGGCCCAGCTCAGCAGGGCCACCAGCAGCAGCGAGGTGACGACCGGGAAGTCGTGCCAGATGGTCTTGAGCACGGCGGAGGTGTCGTCTTCCACCAGGCCGAACACCAGCGAGTCGATAGGCGTCTTGTAAAAGCCGAAGTAGTGCAGGTTGACCATGGAGAGCAACACAAACACAAAGGCCAGGCCCCTGAAAATGCGCGTGTAGGCGCGCCCGGACACCCAGGGCAGCACCAGCAACAGCACAAAGCCGGCAATGGCGCTGACCTTGAGGTCAAAACGAAAGCCCTGAAACGCAACCGCCACCACATCCGACACCGGCGTGGTGTAGCCCTCGGGCCAGAAGTGGATGATCTGGCCCCAGCGGATCAGGGACAGCACCAGTACCAGCGGCAGCACCAGCAGCCAGGCGCGGATCAGGCCGCGCAGCAGGCCGTTGAAAAAAATGGAGAGGTAGGCGGTGGGTTTGGTCAGCATTTACATGGTTTCAGCGAACAATTCGCGCCCGATAAGCATACGGCGAATCTCGCTGGTGCCGGCACCGATCTCGTAAAGCTTGGCATCACGCCACAGGCGACCCAGGGGGTACTCGTTGATGTAGCCATTGCCACCAAAAATCTGCACACCTTCGCCCGCCATCCAGGTGGCTTTTTCGGCCGTCCACAGGATGACCGAGGCGCAATCCTTGCGCACCTGGCGCACGTGCTCGGTGCCCAGCAGGTCCAGGTTCTTGGCCACGGTGTAGGCAAAGCTGCGCCCGGCCT
>CANBTQ010000258.1 GCA_947372425.1 Comamonadaceae bacterium
GCAGCTGACCGCAGATCAGCTTGCCCTCACCGACGCGGTTCGCCTGGTTGACCAACAGGCCCACATGGCGGCGGTCTTGTTGCGTGGCCAGCACCTTGATGGTGGCGTAGGCATCGGTCAGCGAGGTGGGTTCCGGCGTGGCCACCACAATCACCTCGGAGGCCAGCGACACGGCAAACAGCACCACGTCGGAAATGCCGGCACCGGTGTCGAGCAGCACGATGTCGTAGTGCGGAACCAGGCCCGACATGATGGTCAGAAAATCGTTGCGCACCTCGGGGGTGAGGCGCGAATATTCGACCATGCCCGAGCCGGCCAGCAGCACCGAGAAGCCGCCGGGAGCCCGCACGATGGCGTCTTCGAGCTTGGCCTTGCCGGTGAACACATCGTGCAGCGTGACCTTGGGGTACAGATTGAGCACCACGTCCAGATTGGCCAGTCCCAGATCTGCGTCCAGCACCAGCACGCGCATGCCGCGTTTGGCCAGGGCGGCCGCCAGGTTGGCCGATACGAAAGTCTTGCCCACGCCGCCCTTGCCACTGGTGATCGCCACCACTTTGCCCAGCGGCTTGAGGGGCACGTCGGGAGCCTTGGCTGCGTTTTCGGGTGGTTTCACTTCTTCAGACATCAATTGACCCTTTGCCCAGCGGCGTTCGCCGAGGCTTCACCCGATACCGATTCAATCCAGGCTGGTTCACCCAGCGCCAGGTGGCCGAACAGCATGTTCTTCTCTTCGGCGCTGACAAAAATTTCCTGCTGCGAATCCAGAATCACGCGGTTGCGGCCCTCGTGCTTGGCGCGGTACAGCTGCACATCGGCACGCTCCGTCCACAGGGCTGCGGTGGAGCGCACCCATTCCGGCGCGTAGGCTCCGCCAATGCTGACGGTGACGTTGAGCACCTGCCCCGAGGCCAGGGCGACCGGCATGTTTTGAATACTCTGGCGAATGCGCTCGGCCACGGTGATGCCAAACACCGTGTGGCAGTTGGGCAGCACCACGGCAAACTCTTCGCCGCCGTAGCGGGCCACGGTATCCATGGGCCGCACACACTTGGCCAGTGTCTGCGCCACGGCTTGCAGCACCTGGTCGCCGGCGGGGTGACCATGGGTGTCATTGACCAGCTTGAAGTGGTCGATGTCCACCATCAGCAACAGGGCCGGCTCGCCCGAGCGGGCCACCATGTCGATGGTGCGGTCGAGTACCGAGCGGAAATGGCGCCGGTTGGAGAGGCCGGTCAGCGGGTCTTTGAGGGAGAGTTCGCACAGACCATCAATCACGCTTTGCAGGTAGGTGGCGGCCGACTCCGTGGACGAGGGCAGTGCCAGTGTGGTATCCCGGCCCAGCAGCGCCTTGGCGTCATCAAGACGCAATTGGTCCAGCGCGACGAGGGATTCGGGAGTTGGTGATGCCACTGATGGTTGTATGGAGTTTGGTCGAAAGTCTAACAGCAAGATTTAGGCGTACGCCAACTTTATCGCGCGGACACAAACGGTCTGCTAGGGGTGCGGCACGCGGTTGCCACAGACCGGGCAGGCGGGGTTGCGCGGCAGGCGGATTTCGTTCCATTCCATGGCGCGGCCGTCGAGCATCAGCAGGCGTCCGTTGAGGCTGCGGCCGGCACCGCTCAGCAGCTTCAGGGCCTCGGCCGCCTGCATGGAGCCGATGATGCCGACCAGCGGCGCAAACACGCCCATGGTGGAGCAGCGCACCTCTTCGAAGCTGACGTCGGGCGGGAAGGTGCAGGCATAGCAGGGTGCCTCTGCATCGCGCGTGTCATAGACGCTGATCTGGCCGTCAAACTGGATGGCCGCCCCCGACACCAGCGGCTTGCCATGGCGTACGCAGGCGGCGTTGACGGCCTGGCGGGTCTTGAAGTTGTCGCAGCAGTCCAGCACCACATCGGCCGCCTGCACCAGCGCATCGAGTGTGTCGGCGTCGGCGCGCACGGGCAGGGCGTTTACCTGCACCAGGGGATTGAGGTCGTGCAAGGTCTGCCGCAGCGACTCCACCTTCAGCGTGCCCACCGAGGGCGTGCGGTGCGCGATCTGGCGTTGCAGATTGGTCAGGTCCACGGTGTCGTGGTCGGTGACGGTCAGGGTGCCTATGCCGGCAGCGGCCAGGTACATGGCCACCGGCGAGCCCAGGCCGCCAGCACCGATCACCAGCGCATGGGCCGCACGAATGCGTTCCTGGCCTTCGATGCCGATGTCATCCAGCAGGATGTGGCGCGAATAGCGCAGCAGTTCCGCATCCTGCATGGTGTCCTGCATGGCGCCGGGCTACTCTTCTTTTTTCTCTTCCTTGCGCTCGACCAGGGTCTTGCTCACTTGCACCGGTTTGCCCTTGAGCTGGTTGATGGCTTGCATCAGCTGGAAGTCTTTGTCGGAGCCGTATTCGGGCGCCTTGCGCTCCGAGGCCGGCTTGCGGGATTCTTCTTCCAGGCGCTTGAGCGCGTCTTCACGCGCCTTTTCGCGTTCCGGGTCCTTCTTTTCCTCGCCCTGGCCGCTGGTCAAATGCTTGTCGTAGTCGGCTTCGCGCATGCGCAGCACGGCATAGGGGCTGCCTTCTTCGGTTTCGTCCACCATCACTTCGGGCACGATGCCCTTGGCCTGGATGGAGCGTCCGCTGGGGGTGT
Source organism: Comamonadaceae bacterium (assembly GCA_947372425.1). GTDB lineage: Bacteria > Pseudomonadota > Gammaproteobacteria > Burkholderiales > Burkholderiaceae_C > Allorhodoferax. Next base: position 2,637 of record CANBTQ010000258.1, read on the forward strand.
AGTAACGCGAGGTGGTTATCTTCAGGCCGGTATCCGGGCCGAGTGCACGGAAGGTTTGCACCGAGCCCTTGCCAAAGGTCTGGCTGCCCATCAGGGTGGCGCGCTTGTGGTCTTGCAGGGCGCCGGCCACGATCTCGCTGGCCGATGCCGAGCCTTCGTTCACCAGCACGATCAGCGGCACCTTCTTCAGTCCGGCGGGCAGGCTCTTGATGGACTCGGCGCCAGGAATGCCGCGGTAGTCATCCAGGTTGGCCTTGAGTACCTGCTTGCTTTCCGGCGTCTGGCCATTGGTGGACACCACCGTGACATCGTTGGGCAGAAAGGCAGCAGAGATGGCGACGGCCGCATTGAGCAGGCCGCCGGGATCATTGCGCAGGTCCAGCACAAAGCCCTTGATCTTGGGGTCCTGGTGGTAGATCTCGTTGACCTTTTTGACAAAGTCATCCACCGTGCGTTCCTGGAACTGGTTCAGGCGCACCCAGGCATAGCCCGGCTCAACCAGCTTGCCGCGCACCGACTGCTGCTTGATCTCTTCGCGGATGATGGTCACCGGGAAGGTGCGGTTCTCGTCCTTGCGGTAAATGGTGAGCAGCACCTTGGTGGCGGGCTCGCCGCGCATGCGCTTGACGGCCTCGTTCAGGGTCAGGCCCTTGACGGCGGTGTCGTCAATCTTGGTGATCAGGTCATTGGGCTTGAGGCCGGCGCGAAAGGCGGGGGAGCCTTCGATGGGCGACACCACCTTGACCAGGCCGTCTTCCTGCGTGATTTCAATGCCGACGCCGACAAACTTGCCGGAGGTGCCTTCCTTGAATTCCTTGAAAGACTTCTTGTCAAAGTATTGCGAGTGCGGATCCAGGCTGGACACCATGCCCGAGATGGCATCGGTAATCAGCTTTTTCTCGTCCACCGGTTCCACATAATCGCTCTTGATCATGCCAAACACGGCAGCAAGCTGTTGCAACTCTTCCAGCGGCAGCGGCGCCAGGGCGCTGCGCGCCACGGTTTGCAGCGACACGGTGGTGAGTGCCCCGGCGACAACGCCGAGCGCAATCCAACCGGTGATTTTCAGTTTTTGACCCATATATGTTCCTGTCTCGTCTCAATATACACGCGGGAGGTGCATTCAGGCGTGGACCACGCTTTGGGCCACGCCTTTTAGGGTCTTTTTTACCTAAGCTTTGCCTTGGGAGGCCACGGCCGCTGCGGCCTTGGCTGCCGCTTCGGCGTCACCCAGGTAGTAGTTGCGGATCGGCTTGAGTTCGTCGTCCAGTTCATAGACCAGCGGAATCCCGTTGGGGATATTCACGCCGACGATGGCGTCGTCGGCGATGTTGTCCAGGTATTTCACCAGGGCGCGGATCGAGTTGCCGTGGGCGGCAATCACCACCCGTTTGCCGGCCTTGATGGCCGGGGCCACCGATTCGTTCCAGTAGGGCAGCACGCGGGCCACGGTGTCTTTCAGGCATTCGGTCAGCGGCACCTGGTCGGGCTGCAGCTTGGCGTAGCGCAGATCGGTGCGCTCGCTGCGCGGGTCGGTGGCTTCGAGCGCCGGCGGTGGCGTGTCGTAGCTGCGGCGCCATTGCAGCACCTGGGCCTCGCCGTACTGCTTGGCCATGTCACCCTTGTTCAGGCCTTGCAGCGCGCCGTAATGGCGCTCATTGAGGCGCCAGGAGTGCACCACCGGCAGCCAGGTGCGGTCCATTTCGTCCAGACAGTGCCAGAGCGTGCGGGTGGCGCGCTTGAGCACGCTGGTGTAAGCCAGATCAAATTCATAGCCCTCGGCCGTGAGCAGGCGCCCGGCGTTCTTGGCCTGCTCCACGCCGGTGGGCGTCAGGTCCACATCGGTCCAGCCGGTGAAGCGGTTTTCGAGATTCCAGGTGGATTCGCCGTGGCGAACGAGAACGAGTTTGTGCATGGGAAAAGGAAAAAATACGGGAACAGAAGGAGGGGTTCAGCGGCGAATCAACCAGCATTCTAAAATAGCAGGCTAAGTCTTTCGCAGGTGCGAGGGTACGAACAAGGAACAAATGAACTTTATTGTCAATAACTGGATGCTGATCTCCATTGCCCTGGTCTCCGGTGGCCTGCTGTTGTGGCCGGTGATCCAGGGT
>CANBTQ010000259.1 GCA_947372425.1 Comamonadaceae bacterium
GTCAAACCCTTCACCCAAGGGGCCGATCTGGTCTACCACTCGGCCACCAAGTTCCTGAGCGGGCACGGCACGGTGATTGGCGGGCTGGTGGTGGACGGTGGCAGCTTTGACTGGGATAAGTCCGGCAAATTCCCGGAGCTGTCCCAGCCCTACGAAGGCTTTCACAACATGGTGTTCACAGAAGAAGCCACGGTGGGCGCCTTTTTGCTGCGCGCGCGGCGCGAAGGCCTGCGCGACTTTGGCGCCTGTTTGAGCCCGCATTCGGCCTGGCTGATTTTGCAGGGCATTGAGACCCTGTCGCTGCGCATGGAGCGCCACATGCGCAACACCCATCGCGTCGTCGAGTTCCTGTCCAAGCACCCGCTGGTGTCACGCGTGGGCCACCCCATGCTGGAGAGCCACCCCAGCCACGCGCTGGCGCAAAAGCTGCTGCCGCGCGGGGCCGGCTCGGTGTTCAGCTTTGACATCAAGGGCAGCCGCACCCAGGGCAAGGCCTTTGTCGAGGCACTCAAGGTGTTCAGCCACCTGGCCAACGTGGGCGACTGCCGCAGCCTGGTGATTCACCCGGCCAGCACCACCCACTTCCGCATGGACGACGAAGCCCTGGCCAAGGGCGGCATCAGCAAGGGCACGATTCGCTTATCCATTGGGCTGGAAGAGGCCGACGATCTGCTCGACGATTTGAAACGTGCCCTGCGTGCCGCCGAGAAAGCCGGAGCCTGATATGCACTACCCAGTCAACAACGCGAGCCTATACTGCTACACCGGCGGCAAGGCCTTTGACCCCGCCAAACCCACGGTGGTGATGATCCACGGCGTACTCAACGACCACAGCGTCTGGATTCTGCAAAGCCGCTACCTGGCGCACCACGGCTGGAACGTGCTGGCGCTGGACTTGCCGGGCCATTGCCGCAGCGGCGGTGCACCGGCCAGCACGGTGGAGCAGGCGGCTGACTGGGTGCTGGCCCTGCTGGACGCAGCCGGTGTGGCCAGGGCTGCTTTGGTGGGCCACAGCTTGGGCTCGCTGGTGGCGCTGGAAGCCGCCGCCCGCGCGCCATCGCGCATCAGCCAACTGGTGCTGGTGGGTTGCGCCTACCCGATGCAGGTGTCACCGGCTCTGATTGAGGCCTCGCTCAATGATCCCGTCAAGGCACTGGAGATGGTGAATGTGTTTTCGCGCTCCACCCTGGCACCACCCCCCTCGGCGCTGGGCCCGGGCACCTGGATTTTTGGCGCCTCAACCGCGCTGGGCAAGCACGTGCTGGCCAGCAACCCAAGCATCAACCTGTTCCACACCGGCTTTGTCGCCTGCGACAGCTACCGCAATGGCGAAGCCGCCATCGAGCAAGTCACCTGCCCGACCCTGTTTGTGCTGGGCGAGGTGGACCAGATGACGCCACCCAAGGCGGCCAAGAGCCTGATCGGCAAGGCCAAAAACGCCAGGGTGCTGATGCTGCCCGGCGGCCACCACCAGATGACCGAAACGCCCGAGTCCATGCTCAAGGCGCTGGTTGACTTCTTGCGCACCTAGCTGTCCGCGACTGCCGGGGTCCCCTGCCTAGGACGCGGTGTACCCCCTGCCTGCGCAGGATAGGGGGTATGACCAGACGCAGGCCCGTGGAGTCGTGTTTAAGCGCAGCCCTATAGCACCGCACGCAAGCTGCTGGCCGGCCAGCGATCACCCTGCCAGAGCTTCTCGTTGCCCTCGTTGCGCGGCAGCAGCATGGCATTCATCAGCGGCTCCAGGTTCACCTGCTCGGGCCGCACCAGCAGCACATAGCGGGCCTCGGCGCCATACACATCCGCCTCGTTGAGCTGGCCTATCCAGTCCAAGGCCGTCAGCGCCTCCACCACGGTCTCCACCCGTTGCGCATCCACCGCCAGGGTGATGCACAGCTGGGCCATGGTCTTGCCCTTGTCCGGCAGGCCGGCGGCAACATCCAGTTCACGCAGCAGCTCGAGCGCCAGCTGGAATTGCCAGCCCACGCCACTGCGCCGCCGGGGAATCCCGGCAATCAGGCTGGGCACATAGGCGGTGAGCGCGGCACCCAGCAGCACGATGACCCAGGCCATGTAAATCCAGACCAGCAAAATGGGCAGGGTGGCAAAGGCCCCATACACCGCCGAATAGGTGGGCACCTTGCTGAGGTAGATCGCCAGCAGTTTCTTGGCCACTTCCATCAGCGTGGACACAAACAGTCCACCCATCCAGGCATGACCCCAGCGCACAAAGGTGTTGGGCACAAAGTGGAACATGGCCGCCATGCCACCGGCAACCAGCAGGAACTGCAATACGTCCAGCAGCAGACCCACACCACCGGGCATGGCGCCCACCAGCCCCTTGGAAGCCGAGAGTGCATACGACGTCATGGTCAGGCTGGCCCCCAACAGCACGGGCCCCAGGGTGATGGCGGACCAATAGATCAGCACCCGCTGCCCGAAGGGGCGCGGGGTGCGCACACGCCAGATGCTGTTGAGTGTGCGGTCAATGGTGAAGGTCAGTGCCAGCGCGCTGCCCAGCAGCGCGGCCAGCCCGGCCACACCCAGTTTGCTGGCCTTGCCGGCAAACTGGCTCAGGTAACCCAGCACCTGGCGTGCGATGTTGTCGGGCACCAGGCTTTCCACCAGCCACTTCTGCAGCACGTCCTGGAACTTGGCGAACATGGGAAAGGCCGTGAACACCGCCAGCGCCACGGTAATCATGGGCACCAGGGCAATGGTGGTGGTAAAGGTCAGGCTGCTGGCGGTCAGGCCCAGGCGATCCTCGCGGAAACGCTCACGCAGGGTGTGGGCGGCATCCAGCCAGCGCACACGGGACACATCGGCAAGCCAAATCCGGAAACGTTCAATCGATCGCATCCCGCTATGATGCCACTGCCATGCACATAGCCCCCCCTGCCCCCTCCTCGCCCGCCCCAGCCACCGTCCAACTCAGCCGCTGGCTGGCCGTGGCCAGCCTCACCGCCCTGATCCTGCTGGGCCTGGCCTGGGAACTCTGGCTGGCGCCCTTGCGCCCGGGTGGCTCCTGGCTGGCCCTGAAGGTGCTGCCGCTGTGCATCCCCATAGCCGGCCTGCTCAAGAACCGCATGTACACCTACCGCTGGGTCAGCCTGGTGGTATGGCTGTACTTCATTGAGGGTGTGGTGCGTGCCTGGGGCGACCGCGCACCCGGCAACTACCTGGCCCTGCTGGAGGTGGCCCTGTGCCTGAGCCTGTTTGGCGCCTGCCTGCTGCATGTGCGCACGCGCCAGCGCAACGCCCCGGCAACGGACGTTGTGCCTTCTGCCACCTGAAATTCTGCTACCCATGAGCCCTGTCGAAAAAGAAAGCTTTCTCCAAGCCCTGCGCGCCATCGTCGGCCAGGCCAACGTACTCACCGAAGGCGACCTCAGCGCCTGGGAGCTGGACTGGCGCAAACGCGAACACGGCAAGGCCCTGGCCGTAGTGCGCCCGGCCGCCACCCTGGAGGTGGCCGCCGTGGTGCAGGCCTGTGCCGCAGCGCAAGTCAGCCTGGTGCCGCAAGGCGGCAACACCGGCATGGTGGTGGGCTCCACGCCGGACGCCAGCGGCACCCAGGTGGTATTGAGCCTGGCGCGCATGAACCGCATCCGCACGCTCGACGCCGCCAACCTGACCGTTACCGTGGAGGCCGGCTGCGTGCTGCAGACCCTGCAGGAGGCCTGCGAGGCAGCCGGCTTTTTGTACCCCTTGAGCATGGCTTCCGAGGGCAGCTGCACCGTGGGCGGCAATCTGGGGACGAACGCCGGCGGCACCCAGGTGGTGCGCTACGGCAACACGCGCGAACTGTGCCTGGGCCTGGAAGTGGTGACGGCGGCGGGCGAGGTCTGGAACGGCCTGTCGGGCCTGCGCAAGGACAACACCGGCTACGACTTGCGCCACCTGTTCATCGGATCGGAAGGCACGCTGGGGGTGATCACCGCCGCCACCATGAAGCTGTTTCCCATGCCAAAGGCCATGATGACGGCCTTTGCATCCGTGCCCTCGCTGGACGCCGCCGTGGCGCTGCTGGGCCTGGCGCACCAGCACCTGAGCGCGGGCCTGACCGGCTTTGAGGTGATGGGCCAATTTGCCCTGCGTCTGGTGCGCAAGCACTTCCCGCAGCAGAACGTTCCCTTTGCCGGCGACGACCCTTTTTGCGTGGTGCTGGAAGTGTCCGACCACAACTCCGAGGCCCACGCCCGCAGCCTGCTCGAATCCCTGCTGGAGCAGGCCCTGCAAGACGGCTGTGTGCTGGACGCGGTGGTGGCCGAGAACTTGGCGCAGGCGCGCGCGCTTTGGCACATCCGCGAAAGCATTCCACTGGCCCAGGCCCAGGAAGGCCTGAACATCAAGCACGACATTTCGATTGCCGTGTCGCGCATCCCCGACTTTGTGCGCGAGACCGATGCCGCCATCCGGGCCGCCTTTCCCGGCGCACGCATGGTGAACTACGGTCATCTGGGCGACGGCAATCTGCACTACAACGTGCAGGCACCCGAGGGTGCCGATGCCGAAGCCTTTTTGCGTGACCAGGAAAAGCCGCTCAATGCCCTGGTCTATTCCCGGGTGGACGCCTACAACGGCTCCATCTCGGCCGAGCACGGCATTGGCAGCCTCAAGCGCGAAAAGCTGGTCGAGCACAAATCACCGATCGCCCTGGGCCTGATGTGCTCCATCAAAAAAGCGCTGGACCCGCACAACTTAATGAACCCCGGGCGCGTGCTCAAGCT
>CANBTQ010000260.1 GCA_947372425.1 Comamonadaceae bacterium
GCGTGCTGCGCAGCCAGCGGGTTGGTGTTGCGCGTGTCGTTGACACAGCGGTTGACAATGGACGGCACATCCAGAATCAGCGCCACATCGCCGCTGCCCAGAATGGTGGAGCCGCTGATGCACTTGACCTGGTTGAACATCTCGCCCAGCGGCTTGATGACGGTCTGGAACTCGCCCAGCAATTTGTCCACCACCAGACCGGCCTTCTGGCCTGCGTACTTGAGCACCACGATGTTTTCGCTGCGTGCGGGCGCTGCCTGGATGGCAAACAGTTCACGCAGGCGGATAAAGGGCAAGACCTGGCCGCGCAGATTGGTGTAGTTGTGGCCGGGCTCGGCGGCGTAGGCAATGCATTCTTCAATCATGTCCAGCGGAATGGCAAACACCGACTTGCCCACCTCGACCAGGAAGCCGTCAATGATGGCCAGCGTTAGCGGCAGGCGCACGGTGACGGTGGTGCCCTGGCCTTCCACGCTGGTGAGGCCCACGGTGCCGCGCAAGGCGGTGATGTTGCGTTTGACCACATCCAGGCCGACGCCACGGCCCGACAAATTGGTCACCTTTTCCGCCGTGGAAAAGCCGGGCTCGAAAATCAGGGCGTAGACCTCGGCATCGCTCAGGTGGTGGCCGCTTTCCACCAGACCGCGCTCGATGGCCTTGGCCAGAATGCGCTCGCGCTTGAGACCGCCACCATCGTCCTGCACCGTGATGACGATGCTGCCGGAATCATGAAAGGCATTCAGCACCAGCGTGCCCTGCTCCGGCTTGCCGCGTTGTGCGCGCAGCTCGGCCGATTCAATGCCGTGGTCCAGCGAGTTGCGCACCAGGTGCATCAGCGGATCGCCGATTTTCTCGACCACGGTCTTGTCGAGTTCGGTGTCCTCACCGTTGATAAACAGGGCCACGTTCTTGCCCAGCTCGCGCGACACGTCGTGCACCACGCGCTGGAAGCGACTGAAGGTGGCGCCTATCTTGACCATGCGCAGTTGCAGCGCACTGTCACGCACTTCTTCCACCAGCATGGACAGCTTGGAGGTGCTTTCCTGCAGCTCCACGATGCGTGCCTTGTGGGCAATCAGGTTCACGCTGGCACCGGCAATGATGAGTTCGCCCACCAGGTTGATCAGCTGGTCAAGCTTGTCGGCGTCGACCCGGATCGAGCGGCTCTCGGCGGCACCGATGTCCTTGACCTGCTTTTGCTTGGTCAGGGCAGCCTCGACCACCGCCGCCTGCACCGAGCCCTGCTCCACCAGAATGGTGCCTATGGGCTTGTCGGGGCTGTCGGACTGGGAGTTCAGCGCGGCATCCAGCTCCTGTGCCGTGAGCGTGCCGCAGCTCAGCAGCATTTCGCCCAGGCGGCGCTCGTCACCCTGTTGCTGCTGCAGCAGGCTGACATAGGCGCTGATCAGGCTGTGCGGCGGCAGGATACGCAGCTGGCATTCGTCGCGCACAAACTCGAACACGTTTTCAATCGTGGTCTTGTCAGCGCCGGACTGGAAGGCGATTTCAAAGCCCAGGAAGCACAGCTCCGGGTCCATCTGCACCAGGGTCGGCAGGGCATCCGGCAGGGTTTCAATGGCGGCAATGTGGCCCAGGGTTTGCAGGTACCGGATAAAGGACAGGGGGTCCAGCCCGTTTTTCAGCACCTCGGGGCCGAAGCGCAGCGAGATGTGCCAGTGTTCGGAGTGCACACCGGCGCCGTGGATGCGCTCCAGTGTTGCGTCGTCCTGCTCCTTGACCGCCACCGGCAGGCTGCCAGCTGCCGGCGCCACCACCAGGTAGGTGCGCAATTGCTGCAGCAGGGGCTCACCCTGTTGTTGCAGCGCGGCCTCGGCCTCCATCTGGCCCTCGGCAATGCGTTCCACCAGGGCGCGGATGTGGTCGCAGCAGGACAGCAGCACCACCACCAGCTGGTCGTCAATCTCCAGCTTGCCGGAGCGCAGCTGGTCGAGCACGCTTTCCACCACATGGGTAAAGGCCACCACATGGTCCAGCCCGAACAGGCCGCTGGAGCCCTTGATGGTGTGCGCGGCGCGAAAGATGGCGTTGACCATCTCGCCTTTTTCCTCGGCCTGCTCGACACCGAGCAGGGCGTTTTCCATGTCCTCCAGGAGTTCACGGCTTTCCAGCACAAAGGTCTGGAGTGCGTCGTCGAGGTTCATTTGCGGGCCTCCACCAACAGCGGGTCGTTGAAGTAGGCCGCCACGTTGAGCAGCTCAAACACCTCGATCACTGCCGCGCTATGGGCCACCAGGCGCAGCGTGCGCCCCGCAGCGGTGGCGGCCTGCTTGGCTGCCATCAGCAGCTGCAGTCCGGCGGTGTCAATTTCGGTTACGGCGGACAGGTCAATTTCCTGCGCTGCCGGGTCGCCCAGCAGGATGTCCTTGAGCTCGGCCGCGCGGAAGATGGTCAGCTCGCCCTCGATGCGCAGCACCGCTGCGCTGCTGCCGGATGCGTGTTCTGTACTCATGGTGGTTCCAGGGCCTTACGGCAGACACAGTCTTTGCACCGCGGCCAGCAGTTGCGGCGGCTGGAAGGGCTTGACCACCCAGGCGCGGGCACCGGCGGCCTGGCCTTCGAGTTTTTTGGACTCTTCGGATTCGGTGGTGAGCATGATGATGGGCGTGAACTTGTAGGCCGGCATCTGCTTGACGGCGCGCACAAAGCTGATGCCATCCATCACCGGCATGTTGACGTCGCTGATGATCAGATGCACTTTCTGGCCGGTGAGCTTGGACAGCGCGTCCTTGCCGTCGCGTCCCTCCAGCACCTCGTATCCGGCGCCCCGCAGTGCAATACCCACGACCTGCCGCATCGAGGCGGAGTCGTCCACAATCATGATGGTCTTGGCCATGTCGTCCTCTAGAAAAATCGGATTTCGTTGTCGCTGCTGGCTTCTGCCACGGTGGCACCGCCGTGAATCGCGTGCTGATCGGCCATCACGTAGGTCTTCTTCAGTGCGCCCAGCAAGACTTGCGGGTCCAGCGGCTCCAGCACGCCGCTTTGCAGGTACTGGTCGTGGTGGCTGTGCAGGAGCACCGGCAGCTGCTCGATGTTGGACTTCACGTTGCCCATGATCTGGCTGACCCGGTCCTGAAACTGCAGCTGCACCAGGGCCTGGCCGATTTCGTTCTGGATGGACATGCTTTCTTCCTTGAGCATGCTGCTGGAGCGCTGCAGCACATCGGTCACGGCCTTGAAGTCCTGCAGCACGCCGCTAATGGTGTTTTCAGACGCATGGATGTTGCTCTCCCGCTGCTCCACCGACGCACGCACCACGCCGCTGGCGTCGGCGATGGCGGCACTGATCACCTGCACCTTGGCGGCAATATTGCGGCCGGTGTCGCCCGACAGGTTGGACAGCATGCGGAATTCCTTGGCCACCACGGCAAAACCGCGGCCCAGGTCACCCGCGCGGGCGGCTTCAATGGCGGCATTCAGCGACAGCAGGTTGGATTGCTGGGCTATCTTGGCCACGTCCTGGGCCATGTCCTGCAGTTCCTGGGTGAAGCGGTCCAGCCCCTCCACCTTTTCCAGCATGGCCTGCATGCCGGACACCGCCGAGTTCTGCGACGCGATGACAGCGCCCAGGTCGTGCTCGGCGCGGTTGAACACGGCGATCAGACCCTTGTCGGCATCGTCCAGGGTTTCGGTTTCCAGGCTGGCGGTGTGCACGGCGGCATCCAGCGAATCCACAATGTGCGCAAAACGCTCGGACAGACCGGCAACCGCGGTGTCCATCTGTTCGCGTGAGGATTCGATGTGCCGGCTCCAGACCGGTGCCACCTCATCACCAAAGTGCTGCTGGTCGGCCACAAAGCGGTCCATGGATTGGCGCAGCGCCGTGTGGCGGGCCCGCAGACGGTAGCCCAGGCCCAGCGACAACAGCAGCAGGCCCAGGGCCAGCCCCAGGCTCAGCAGATCCAGCGGCGCCGCCAGCAATACGGCGCCGGCGCCGGCCATGCCCAGCAGCAGGGGATAGGGCCAGTAGACCCGGTCGGTATCAAGCCGTAGCATGGCTTCCCCCCTGGGCGGCAGACTTCTGCATGGTCAGATCCGCCACCAGGCCGGCAATCAGTGGAATCAGGTTGGCCACAAAGTCGCTCTTGCCGACAAAGCCCCAGGCACCCAGGTCACGGGCGGCGGCACGGTAGGAGTCGCAGTCGTGCATGGACAGAAAAATGATGTACGGGGGGTGCGCAAAGGCGTTCAGTGCGGCGGCGGCATCCAGACCGTTCATACCCGGCATGGCAATGTCCATCAGCACCAGGTTGGGCTGGTGCTGACTGGCCTGTTGCAAGGCCATGACGCCATCGTGCGCCTCGGCGACAACCTCCACCTCAGGTACCAGCGCGAGGAAGTTGCGCACGGCCGACAAAAACGTGAGGTTGTCGTCCACCAGCAGTATCTTGATTTTGGAACCCATGGCTACGACTGTAGGCAGGAGGGCCTGCGCGGCCTATCGGGCCAACACCTGAGTGCGCCCGGGGAAACACCTGAGCCGCCGTGGCTCTGGCTAGGCCGGCTTGTGGGGCTGGATGGTGAAGTAGACCGAAAACCCGGCCCCGGGCGCCGGCTCCACCACCAGGCGGCCCTGCATTTGGTGCACCAGGTCGGCAACCAGCTGCAGGCCCAGCGACTGGTCGCTGCGCGACGCAAAGCCGTCCGGCAGGCCGACGCCGTTGTCGCTGACGCGCAG
>CANBTQ010000261.1 GCA_947372425.1 Comamonadaceae bacterium
GCCATGTCCTTGAAGGCCAGGGTCGGGCCATTGGACAAGGCCTCGATCCACAAGCCGTCTTCCACATGGCGCAGCGGCACGATTTCGCCGGTACCAAACACTTCGGCCGTATAGGTCTTGGCGCACAGGGCGCGCAGATCGGCGGCGGGAATGTCGTCGATATACAGCGAGAGAATTTCGAAGGCCAGCTCGGCATAGCCTTGCTGGTGGTACACCGTGCGCCAGCGGCTCAGCGTGGCGTCAGTAACCTGGGGATAGCTCTCCGGCAGGTACAAGCCGCCATCGGGCGCCAGGCCTTCCAGCAGGATTTCGCAAAAACGCTTGCGCTCAGGGGACGAGGCGGCGGCGCGGGTGCTGAGGTACTTCATGCCAGCTCTTCCTTGCGGATACGGGTGATGGGCTCCAGCACCGTGGGCAGCGCCTGCATGGCGGCCAGAGCCACATTCATCTTGGCTTCCACGCAATCGTGGGTCAGGATGATGAGGTCGGTTTGCGTGGCGTCGGCGCCACCGACTTCGTCGGCCTCGCGCTGCAGCACCGCATCGATGCTGATGCCGGACTCGGCAAGAATGCCGGTCACCTTGGCCAGCACACCGGCCTGGTCGGCCACGCGCAGGCGCAGGTAGTAGCTGGTCACCACATCGGCCATGGGCAGGATGGGCGTGTTGCTCATGGCATCGGGCTGGAAGGCCAGATGCGGCACGCGGTGCGCCGAGTCGGCGGTGTGCAGGCGGGCGATATCGACCAGGTCGGCAATCACCGCGCTGGCGGTGGGCTCGGAACCTGCACCCTTTCCGTAGTACAAGGTGGTGCCGACGGCATCGCCCTGCACCACCACGGCGTTCATGGCGCCTTCCACATTGGCGATCAGGCGTTTGCTGGGCACCAGGCTGGGGTGCACGCGCAGTTCAATGCCCTCGGGGCGGCGCTTGGCAATGCCCAGCAGCTTGATGCGGTAGCCCAGTTGCTCGGCGTATTTGATGTCCTGGCTGGACAGCTTGGTGATGCCTTCGACATAGGCCTTGTCAAACTGCACGGGCACGCCAAAGGCGATGGCCGACATGATGGTGGCCTTGTGGGCGGCGTCCACGCCTTCGATGTCAAAGGTGGGGTCGGCCTCGGCATAGCCCAGGCGCTGGGCTTCCTTGAGCACCACGGCAAAGTCCAGGCCCTTGGAGCGCATCTCGGACAAGATGAAGTTGGTGGTGCCGTTGATGATGCCGGCAATCCATTCGATGCGGTTGGCCGTCAGGCCCTCGCGCAGCGCCTTGATGATGGGAATGCCACCGGCCACGGCGGCCTCAAAGGCCACCATCACTCCCTTGGCGGACGCTGCAGCAAAAATCTCGGTGCCATGCACGGCCAGCACGGCCTTGTTGGCGGTGACCACATGCTTGCCGGCCGCGATGGCTTCGAGCACCAGGGTCTTGGCAATGCCATAGCCGCCGATCAGCTCGATGACGATGTCGATGTCCGGGTTGGCAATTACCTTGCGGGCGTCGTTGACCACTTGCACATCGGGACCGACCACGGCGCGGGCACGGGCCTCGTCCAGATCCGCCACCATGGTGATGGCAATGCCACGACCGGCGCGGCGTTGAATCTCTTGCTGGTTGCGCTTGAGCACGTTGAACGTGCCGCTGCCCACTACGCCAATGCCCAACAGGCCTACTTGAATCGGTTTCATATCGGTTTTCAGTTAAAGAAGTCTGGGCCCGCTGCTCACCAGCGAGCCATGTAAAAAAATGGGCTTAATTGCCGTGGCGCTTGCGGTATATCTCGAGGAACTTGGCTACCCGGTTGATGGCTTCACGCAAGTCATCTTCATGCGGCAGGAAGACGATGCGGAAGTGGTCCGGCGTATCCCAGTTGAAGCCGGTTCCCTGCACCAGCATCACCCGCGTTTCCTGCAGCAGTTCCATGAAGAATTGCTGGTCGTCTGCAATCGGGTAGACCACCGGGTCCAGTTTGGGAAACATGTACAGCGCAGCACTGGGCTTGACACAGCTCACACCCGGAATGGCGGTGATCAGTTCATAGGCCAGATCACGCTGGCGGCGCAGGCGCCCGCCCTCGCAGACCAGGTCATTGATGCTTTGGTAGCCGCCCAAGGCGGTCTGAATCGCCCACTGGCCCGGCACATTGGCGCACAGGCGCATGTTCGAGAGCATGTTCAGGCCTTCGATGTAGTCCGAGGCACTGCGCTTATCGCCCGACACCACCAGCCAGCCAGCCCGGTAACCGCAGGAGCGGTAGCTTTTGGACAGCGAGTTGAAGGTCAGGGTAAGCACGTCTTCGCTGAGCGACGCGATGGGCGTGTGTTCGACATCGTCATACAGCACCTTGTCATAGACCTCGTCTGCAAAGATCACCAGACCGAACTCCCGAGCGATTTCCACAATCGAAAGCAGCAGCGCATCAGAGTACAAGGCGCCGGTCGGGTTGTTGGGGTTGATGACCACAATGCCCTTGGTGTTGGGTGTGATCTTGGAGCGGATGTCCTTCAGGTCCGGCATCCAGCCGTTGGACTCATCACAACGGTAGTGCACCGGTGTGCCACCCGACAGGCTTGCGGCGGCCGTCCACAATGGGTAGTCAGGCATGGGCAGCAGCAACTCGTCGCCGTCATCGAGCAGGCCGTTGGTGGCCATGACAATCAGTTCGGAAGCCCCGTTGCCCAGGTAAATGTCGTCCAAGGTAACGCCCAGAATGCCTTGCTTCTGGGTTTCGTGCATCACTGCCTTGCGTGCCGCGAAAATGCCCTTGCTGTCGGAATAGCCTGCCGAGTTGGGTAGATTGCGAATCATGTCCTGCTGGATTTCTTCGGGCGCATCAAAACCGAACACCGCCAGATTGCCGATATTGAGCTTGATGATCTTCTGACCTTCTTCTTCCATCTGCCGCGCGCGGTCCATGATGGGGCCGCGGATGTCGTAACAGACGTTGGCCAGCTTGGCTGATTTTCGAATGGTTTTCAAAGTCTCTCCAACAGGGGTCTCAGGGCTAAACCTATAATTTGACCACAGTTATCCGCCCGTTTAAGCCGGGCTATTTGCAAAGCCGTGCCGGCCCACTTTTCCCCCACAAATCACCATGAAACTTCTGCCTGATGCCGCAAGCGGCCCCAGCATCACGGGCTACGGACCGGGTTGGGTCAGCGTCAACGGTGAAAAATTCACCAACAACCTCTACGTCAATGCACAAACAGGTGGCGCGCTCTGGCAGTGCCCCCCTTTTGAATCCCTGTTGCCGCAGCACTTTGACCTGTTCATAGACCTGCAGCCGGAACTGATCATTTTCGGCAGCGGCGAGCGCATCCGGTTTCCCCACCCAAGCTGGCTGCAAAACCTGTATGCCAAACGGATTGGTGTGGAAACCATGGACACACAGGCGGCCTGCCGTACTTTCAATTTCTTGGCAGCAGAGGGCAGACGGGTGATTGCAGCCCTTCTGGTGTGAACAAGTGAACGTGCGCGTATCCGGCTCTGTCTGTTTCAGAGTAAAATCGGCGGTTGCGGTCGAGGGTAACTAACGCTGTCACGTTAAAACCCCCCACCTTGACTGACACCTGCACGCGAGACTTTTATACCCTATGGCGATTGTTGTCAATAAACCACTCCCCGAGTTCGAAGCAAATGCCACCAGCGGCATCAAGGTGAGCAATACCTCTCACAATGGCCGGACCATGGTGCTGTACTTTTACCCCAAGGACAATACCCCCGGGTGCACGACCGAGGCCATGCAGTTCCGGGACAAGTACAAAGACTTTGTCAAAGCCGGCGCCACCGTGTTCGGTGTGTCCCGCGACAACATGAAGTCCCATGACGAGTTCAAGGCCAAACTGGAATTGCCGTTTGAGCTGATTGCCGACACGGAAGAAAAAATGTGCCACATGTTCGGTGTGGTCAAAAACAAAATCATGTACGGCAAAAAGGTCAAGGGCATTGAACGCAGCACCTTCCTGGTGGGCGCTGATGGCCTGCTCAAGGAAGAATGGCGCGGCCTGAAGGTGCCTGGCCATGTGGACGAAGTGCTCAAGTCCGTCAAATTGCTGAACAAGAAGGCTGCCTGAGCACCCATTGTTGTTTTAGGACACGCACGCTGGCGGTGTAACAAAGCTTATGCATAATGGGCTATATGCCGCTGATTTCTGCGACCGCGCTTCCAACAAAAGCCACCTTGGCTCAAGGTGGCTTTTTTGCTTTTGCGGCATTGTTTTTTTATAAACCTTTCACACGAGCCACACTACATGCCACTGCCCCCTGCCCCTACCAAGCGTGCCGACAGTCTGCCTGCCAAGGCCTTTGACGCCACTGCACGCGCCGCGCCGCGCCCGCAACGCAAAGCGCCAGTTGCTGAATATGTGCAAACCCAGGGCGTCGTAGTTCCACTGAGCAAGCCGGTCGCCAAGGAAAGCCCCAAGTACGCACCGCAAGTGGCGGCCCTGGTATCTACCGCGCCCGCCATGAAACCTGCCGACATCAAGCCGGCCGGCGCCAGCAAACGCGCCCGGCGCGCGCACACCGGCCCGACCAAGCTGTTTGTGCTGGACACCAATGTGCTGATGCACGACCCGATGTGCCTGTTCCGCTTTGAAGAGCACGATATCTACCTGCCCATGATCGTGCTCGAAGAGCTCGACGGCCACAAAAAGGGCATGACCGAAGTGGC
>CANBTQ010000262.1 GCA_947372425.1 Comamonadaceae bacterium
AACGCGCCAAGCGCCTGGTGGACCGCGAGTTCAACCTCTCGCACAGTGCCACCCAGCCGCCGCACAACGAGATCACGGCCGGCGCCTGGAAGCCCGAGGAGCCGGGTGCCATCAGCGTGGAGGAAGGCATTGCCAAAACCCTGAACCTGAAGCTGGGTGACCAGCTGGCGTTCGACATGGGCGGCGTGCAGACCCAGGCCCGCATCACCTCGCTGCGCAAGGTGGACTGGAGCTCCATGCGCGCCAACTTCTTTGTCATGTTTCCGGTGACGGTGCTGGCCGATGTGCCCAGCACGTTTATGAGCGCCTTCAAGGCACCGCAGACCCCCGGCTTTGACAACGCGCTGGTGCGCCAGTTCCCCAACGTCACGGCGGTGGACATGAGCACCACGCTGAACCAGGTACAGCGCGTGCTGGACCAGGTGATACGCGCCGTGGAGTTCCTGTTTGGTTTTACGCTGGCGGCCGGGCTGGTGGTGCTGTTTGCAGCGGTGAGTGCCACGCGCGAGGAACGGGCCCAGGAATACGCGGTGATGCGTGCCGTGGGCGCCCAGGCCAGCCTCTTGCGCCAGGTGCAGCGCGCCGAGCTGGCGGGGGTTGGCCTGCTGGCCGGTTTTCTGGCCTCGCTGGTAGCCAATGCGGTGGGCTGGGCGTTGGCCCACTACGTGTTTGAATTTGAATGGACGGTCAGCCTGTGGCTGCCGGTCTGGGGTTCGCTTTGCGGTGCGGCCCTGGCCCTGGCGGCAGGCTGGTGGGGCCTGCGCGACGTGCTGCGCCGCCCCGTGGTGGAAACCTTGCGCAGGGCAGCAACATGAGCGATGCAGACGACGAACACAGCGGGCAGGCGACGGCCTTTGAACTGATCGGTGGCGAGCCGGTCATCCACGCATTGGTGGAGCGCTTTTACGACCTGATGGACCTGGAGCCCGGCTACGCGGAGTTGCGCGCCGCGCACGGCTCAGACCTGGCCTCGGCGCGTGAAAAGCTCCATTGGTTTTTATGCGGCTGGATGGGCGGCCCGCAGCACTATGTAGAGCGCTTTGGCCACCCGCGCCTGCGCGCCCGCCACATGCCTTTCAAGATCGGCATTCTGGAGCGCGACCAGTGGCTGGCCTGCATGGGCCAGGCCATGGGCGAGGTGGCGGTGCCGCAGGACTTGCGCACGCGCCTGCAGGCCTCGTTTTTCCAGACGGCGGACTGGATGCGCAACGTCTGAGCGGGCAGCGGCCCGAACCCTTGCACATACGGCCGCCGCAAAACTTGCGAATCCGCAAGCCCTGTTGTACTGTGGTGCCTAGATTGCGGGGCATTTGCAGGAGTATTGCCATGCCATCTGTTAGCGCAGCAAGGCCGCAAAGCGCGGGTGAAATCGCGCGCTGGAAGCCCATGTTCGGCAAGCTGCTGTCCAGTTTTGACGGTGCCCTGGCGCTGCAACTGCCGGACGGCAGCGTGTCCTGTTTCGGCCATGCCGGCACGGCGCAGGCCGAGCCCCAATTCACACTCCGCCTGCGCGACCCGCAGGTGCTGCGCACCCTGCTGCTGGGGCGCGACCCGCTGCGCTTTGCTGACGCCTACTTTCGCGGCGCCCTGGATGTGGACGGTGATATTTTTGCCGCGCTGCGGCTCAAAGACCATCTGCATTCGCTACGGCTGACCCTGCCGGACCGCCTGCGGGTGGCGCTGCGCCTGCTGGGCAGTGCCCCGGGCCGGCACGCGCCACCACGGCAGCCCGGCCGGCGCGAGGCGAACACCGTGCGCTCCCATTCGCGGCTTGAAAACCGCGCCGCCATCGCCTTCCACTATGACCTGTCCAACGACTTCTATGCGCTCTGGCTGGACCAGGCCATGGTCTATTCCTGCGCCTATTTTGAGCAACCCGGCATGACGCTGGAGCAGGCGCAGCGGGCCAAGCTCGACCACATCTGCCGCAAGCTGCAATTGAAGCCGGGCGAGCAGTTTCTGGATGTGGGCTGTGGCTGGGGTGCGCTGGTGCTTCACGCTGCGCAGCACTACGGTGTGCAGGCGCACGGCATCACGTTGAGCGAGCACCAGTTCGCCATGGCGCGTGCGCGCATCCGCTCGGCGGGTCTTGAAAGCCGGGTCACGGTTGCACTGCAGGACTACCGGGACCTGGCCGGTGCAGCGTGCTTTGACAAGATCGCCAGCGTGGGCATGTTTGAGCACGTGGGCCTGAAGAACCTGCCGCAGTACTTTGGCACGGTGCGCCGGCTGCTGCGGCCGCAAGGCCTGTTCCTCAACCACGGCATCACGCACACCGAAGAGGGCTGGGGCGAAGCGCTGTCGTCGCTGTTTATCAACCGCTATGTTTTTCCGGACGGCGAGCTTGACACGGTGAGCAACATCCAGCGTGCCATGGAGCGCGCGCAGTTGGAGATCGTAGACCTGGAAGGCCTGCGCCCCCACTATGCCCTGACCCTGCGCGAGTGGGTGCGGCGTCTCGACCTGCAGCATGCCGCAGCACTGCAGCATGTGACCGAGTCCACCTACCGGGTGTGGCGCCTGTACATGGCCGCCTCGGCGCTGGAGTTTGAATCCGGTGAACTGGGCGTGTACCAGATACTTTCCGCACCCCGCGGCCATGCCGTGCAGGGCCTGCCCCTGAACCGCCGCTACATGTATCCGGCAGGCGCATAGGGCGGATGCGGCTCAGGGCCGCGGCTTGTGGCCCAGCTTGCGGTAGACCGTGGCGCGGCTGATGCCCAGGGCCTGCGCCGCCTGCGCCACATTGCCGCGCGCTTGTTCCACGGCCTTGTGGATCATGGCGGTTTCCATGTCTTTGAGGCCCACGCTGTTGCCCGGAGCCGAGTCATAGCGCGTGGGCAGATTTTCGCGCGCGGCCTCTACGGCCACGGCGTTCAGACGCAAGCCGGTCCACAAGGGGATTTCCAGTGTGTTGTGGTTGCGCCGCGCGGCATCAAACAGCATCTGCAGCGGCAAACCGAAGACCTCGGTGGCATGCACCCGCCCGGCAGCTTGCAGGCCGGACACCATTTGTCGCGCGACCAGGTTGGCGCCGGTGATCCAGCCATCGGCATCCAGGCACAGCATGCCGTCGGCATCACTCCCCAATGCGTTGCCGGGCCAGTTCAGGCGCAGTTGCAGGCTGTGCGCCTGCGCCAATACCAGGGCATTGCCGATCTTGCCCGCCACCTGGGTCACCAGATGCGTCAGCTCGGGTCGCTCCACGGCGTCAATGGCGGTCAGGTCCAGCATGCCGACGCAGGCACCGCTGGGGCCGTACACCGGGGCGCCGGCGCAGCTGTAGACAGCCGTGTTGGCAAAGAAATGCTCGCCGCGGTGCAGCCACACCGGCTGCTGTTCGGTCAGCGCCGTGCCTATGGCCGTGGTGCCCACGCGCTGCTCGGACAGGTCGGTGCCGATGCGGGTGATCAGGTCGGCGCGGCGGTCGCTGCGGTCTATCGGGCCATTCACGTCCACCACCACGCCGTGCTGGTTGGTCAGGATCACAAAGTAGCCGGTGTTGCCAATCGCCCGGCCCAGGTTTTCCAGCAGGGGCTTGGCCGTTTGCACCAGATGCGCATTGCCATCGACGGTGTGGCGCGCCTGGTTGGCGCTGATCAGGTCGAACTCGGCCGCCTGTCCCGGTGCCAGGCCCTGTTGCAGGCAGCGCTGCCAGGAGCGTGCCACCCAGGGCGACACCAGCTTGCCGTCCCCGGCGTGGCCCGCCAGCAAATCCTGGCGGGCCTGCGCAATGGCGTCCAGGCGCACCCGGGAGTTGTCCGGCGCGGGGGAGATCAGGGGTGGTGGCATGGGTTGAAAAGTGGCTGGGGCTGCTAGCGAAACGCCGGGCGCGATTACAAGGCAATTGTGTTGCAAATTGAGAATTTCCATCAATTGCCAATCCCGACTAGGGTTATCCCTAGAGGTTTCAGGGTCTATCGCTCCAACAATGCGTAGGCAAACCATTTCATAGGTAAGGCCGTGCATAGGTTGCCGCCAAGCCTTTCGCAAATACACAGGAGAAACCATGCAAAAGCTATTGCATATCAACGCAGACAAATGCACCGGCTGTCTGCAGTGCGAGATGGCCTGTTCTTTCGAGAACTACGGCACCTTCGCCACCGCCAAATCCCGCATCAAGGTCTTCAACTTCCACGACACCGGCAAGAAAGTGCCCTACACCTGCACCCAATGTGACGAGGCCTGGTGCCTGCACGCTTGCCCCGTGGAAGCCATCACCGTTGACAAGGCCACCGGCGCCAAGGTGGTGAATGAAGCCACCTGTGTCGGCTGCAAGGTCTGCACCATTGCCTGCCCCTTTGGCACCATCAACTACGTGGAAGAAACCGGCAAGGTGCAGAAGTGCGACCTTTGCGGTGGCGACCCGGCCTGCGCCGACGCCTGCCCCACCGCCGCCATCACCTTCATCGACGCCAACTGGACCGGTCTGGGCAAGATGGAAGCATGGGCCAACAAGCTGGGCAACCAGCCCTCAGCCACTTAAGGAGCATAAAAATGTCTTGGGCAGGAAAAATTCTTCGCGTTGACTTGACCGCAGGTACCGTCAAATCCGAACCCCTCAATATGGAATGGGCCCGCGCCTACATCGGCTCGCGCGGCTTGGGCACCAAATACCTCTGCGAAGAGGTGGATGCCACGGTG
>CANBTQ010000263.1 GCA_947372425.1 Comamonadaceae bacterium
AGGGCACCTTGAGTGCCAGCAGCGCAACCATCCCCGGCGCACTGACCAATCAAGGCGCCTTGAACGTCGCTGGGGCCAACAGCTTCACCGGCGGCGTGAATCTGTTTGCGGGCAGCACGCTCACCGGTGCAGCCGGTGCCAGTGTGGACCTGGCGGGCTCCCCTCTGGGCCTGACTGGCGCCGGTACCTTTGCCGTGACCAACACCATCCTCAGCAACCCGGGCGCCAGCAGCATTGCAGCCGGCCAGAGTCTGAATCTGAGTGGCAGCACCCTGGGCACCACGCAAGCCCTCAACAACGCCGGCACCATTGTGCTGGCCGGTGGCGCCCTGGCCTTGTCGGGCGGCGGCAGCAACAGCGGCGCGGTGTACACCGTGGATGCCACTTCCACCCTGGCCTGGAACGCGGGCACCTTTAGCTTCACTGGCGCCAACACCTTCAGCGGTGCGGGCACCACCTTGCTGGGGGCAGCCAGCTACCTGGGCAGCGGCACGGTGGCGCTGGGCACCAACACCCAGACCACCGGCGCCTTCACCTTTGTGCCCGCCGCATCCAACAGCGGCACCTTCACCGTGGGCCACAACCTGAGCTTCGTCAATCCGCTGAGCAACAGCGGCACCCTGGTGCTGAACAACGGCGTGACGCTGAGCACGGGCGCCGGCTACACCCAGACGGCGGGCTTGCTGACGCTGGGCACGGTGGATGGCACCTCGGCCAACATCAATGCCGGTACCGGTCTGGTGCTGAACGGCGGCACGCTGGCCGGCACCGGCACCGTGACGGGCGACATCACCGTGGGTGCCGCCACGATTGCGCCGGGCTTCTCGCCCGGCACCCTCACCGTGGTGGGCAACCTGACCATGGCGCCAAGTTCGGTGACCAATCTGCAGCTTGCCGGCACCACCGCCGGCCAGTACGACGTGATCAATGTCACCGGCAATGCCGTGCTGGGGGGCGCACTCAATATCAGCTACTACGCGGCCTATACCGGCCCCGCTGCGGGAGCGGCCTTTCCCCTGCTGAATTTTGCGACCAGCAGCGGCGCCTTCAGCAGCACCAGCTACCCTGCCACCGGTTATGCCATGGCCTACAACCCCAGCGCCGGCTTGCTCAACCTGGCGGCGGCCAGCGTGCTGCCCGCATCGGCGGCCGCATTGCCTGCGTCCAACCCGGCCTATGCCAGCAACAGCCTGGTGGTGTTGCTGGCCTCTGCGGGGACGCTGGATGCCGGCAGCGTGGGCAGCTTCGAAACGGATCTGCCCTTGTACGACACCGGCACGGTGACGCCGGGTGTGAGCAACGCCGGGGTAGAGCAATGCAAATAAGCACCAAACCGGGTTTGCGCCACTGCATCGCCGGCTTGCTGCTGGCCTTTGGTGCCGGTGCAGCAGGCGCGGCCCAACCGGTGGCCCGCATGCTGATGACCGAGGGCGTGGTGACGGCACAGTCGCCGTCCGAACCGGTGCGCGTGGTCGGAAAAGCCAGCGTGCTGCAGGAGGGTGACCTGCTCACTACCGGCGAGCGCAGCTTTGGGGTGATCGAGTTTGGCGATGGCGCGCGCCTGACGCTGCGGCCCAACACCACCTTTGCCATCGGACACTACAACCTCACCGATCTGCACGAAGAGCAAAACATCGTGCTGCAACTCTTCAAGGGCGGGCTGCGTGCCATCACCGGCGCCATTGGCAAGCGCGACCCGGGCAGTGTGCGCATCGTGACCCCAACGTCCACCATCGGCATACGGGGCACCAGCTTTGATGCCCGGCTGTGCCAGGGCGACTGTCAGGGCGAGAAGTTCAAGACCGGCGGCCAGCCGCCCGCCCTGCCACGCGATGTGCTGGCCCGCGTGCAGACGGTGTGGGGCGCGGGCGTCATCACCGGGCGGGACAGCACGCAGCGGCCCCTGGCCGAAGGCGTGGCGCTGTATTCCGGCGACCAGGTGCAGACCCAGCCCAAGTCGGCCACCACCCTGGTGTTCATGGACCAGACCCGCGTCACACTGAACGCGCAAACCCGGTTCGAGATCAGCAGCTACCACTACGCGGGCGCCGAGCAGGCCTTCAAGAACACGGAGCGCGACGATGCCTTGTTCCGGCTCTGGAGCGGCGGCATGCGCCTGGCCACCGGCCTGATCGGCAAGCTGCATCCCGAGAGCTACAAGGTGCGGGTGTCCACCTCCACCATCGGCATACGTGGCACCGGCTTTGACCTGCATTGCACAGGGACGTGTGCCGACACCAACCCGGACGCGGTGCCGAGCAGCGCTGCCGCCGCGGACGATGCCTGCGGCAGCAGCCGTGCCATCGAGCCACCCGCGGCCGGCGCCGGCCTGTTTGCATCCACCTGGGACGGCGTCATCACCCTCCACACCGGCCTGTGTGCCACCACCTTGAGCAAGGGCAACGCAGCCTTCATCAACCCCGCCACCGGCCAGACCACGCCGCTGACCCACGCACCTGCATTCATGGACGAAGGCCTGGCGCAGCGGCCGGACGCGCTGCAGCCGGACTACAGCAACCTGTTTGGCAGCGTGCCGCTGCAATCCGCAGGCTACGGCCTGTACACCTATGTGCGCGAGGGTGGTCTGCATATCGCCCAGCCCGGTGGCGCGGCGGTGGACCTGTCTCCCGGGCAGGCCGGTTTTGCCCAAGACCAGGGCGGTGGCGTCAGCCGCCTGGGCGAGGTGCCGGACTTCATCCTCAACGATCCCTATCCCTTGCCCGATGCGTTTGACGAACGCGCGCAAAGCGTGATTGACCTGGTGCGCGAGAACCTGGTCGGCAGCTACACCGGCGCGCCGGGGCGTTGCAGCATCCGTTAAATCAGCAGGCACCCCTACACGTGAACCCAACCCAACGAATGACGCCGCTGCTGCGCGGCCTGCGCACCAGCCTGCTGGCACTGCTCAGCCTGCCGGCCTGGGCCCAGTTGCCACCGGCACCGGCAGCACCCGTGCTGCAGGTCGTGGCCTACGCGATCGAGGGCAACAACCCGCTCAGCGCACAGGACACGGCCCAGGTGCTGCAGCCCTTTACCGGCCAGGTCACGTCCATCGAACGACTGCGCGAGGCCGCGCGGCGTCTGGAAGCCGAACTCAAGGCGCGCGGCTACGGCTTCTACCGCGTCAGCCTGCCACCCCAGACCCTGACCGACACCGTCCACCTGAAGCTGGTGCTGTTTGCGCTGGGCAAGGTGGAGGTGACTGGCAACCAGTTCACCCCGGAAGAACAGGTGCGCGCGGCCTTTCCCAGCCTGGTGCAGGGGCAGTCGCCCAACACCCAGCAGGTCAGTCGCAATGTGGCCATGTTCAATACCCAGGACGTGCGCCAGGTCACCATCACGCTGCTGGAGAGCGACACCCGCGATGCCATCGACGCGCGCCTCGACATCAAGGACAGCAAGCCCGCATTCGGCTTTGCCACGCTGCAAAACAATGGCAATGCCCAGACCGGCAAATGGCGCAGCACCCTGGGCTACCAGGACGCCAATTTTCTGAACCGCGACCAGAGCCTGACGGCCACCTTCACCACCTCGCCCTCGCAGCCGGACGACGTCAAGCAATACGGCTTTACCTGGAGCATGCCGCTCTACGCCCTGGCCAGCAACCTGAGTGCCTATGCGGTGTATTCGGATGTCAACTCGGGCAAGGTGGCGGGCTTTTTTGATGTGGCCGGGCAGGGCACTTTTGTCGGCGCGAAATGGACTTACCAGCTGCTGCCGGTGGACGACGTAACGCAAAACATCGCCCTCGGCGTCGACCTCAAGCAGTATGTGAACAAGGTGGTGTTCAACGGCCAGAACACCGGTACCGACGTGGCGGCGCTGCCGGCCACCCTGGCCTACGGCGGGCGCTGGCGCCAGCCCCAGGGCGATCTGGACTGGCACCTGGAATACGCCGGCAATCTCGCATACGGTGCGCGCAATGACGAGGCCAGCTACGCCGCCAACCGTGCCGGCGCCCCGGTGCATTGGTCGGCACTGCGCCTCAACGCCAGTGCCAGTGTGCAACTGGAGTCGGCCTGGACGCTGCAGGCCCACCTCAGCGCGCAGGCGGCGCAGGCACCGCTGATTTCGGGCGAGCAGTTTGGCATCGGCGGATCAACTGCGCTGCGCGGCTATGCCGAGCGCGAGGCCAGTGGAGATTCCGGCCAGTCGCTGGTGCTGGAGGCCTGGACGCCGGTGTTGCTGTCCAGCCTGCGCGCACTGGCCTTTGTAGAGGGCGGGGCGGTGCATACCCTCAACGCCCAGGCCGGCAGCAACCAGGACACCGCGCTGGCATCGTGGGGTGTGGGCCTGCGCTGGCAGCCCGACAAAGACCTGAGTGTGAGCGCCGATGTGGCGCAGGCGCTGGTGGATGGCAGCGAGACTCGCGCCTTTGACTGGCGTGGGCATCTGGCCTTGGTTTTTAAATTCTAGGCAGCCGGCCCATTCGGCAGGTCGGCATCGCTCGCTCTTTTACCCATACCCATCAACCTGTACCCGGAACCATCCATGACAAAACCCTTTCTTGGCGAACTCAAGGAACGCTATCCCGACAAGGTCACCACGGCACAGGCCGTGGCCGCCTTGATTCAGCCGGGCCAGCATGTGTTCATCGGCACCGGCTGCTCCACGCCCCGC
>CANBTQ010000264.1 GCA_947372425.1 Comamonadaceae bacterium
GGGACTGCCCGTAAATTTTTTCGAAGCTGTTGGAGAAGTAGCAGAAGCGGTGTTCCACATCGGTTTCCCAAAACCAGTCGGAGGCGCTCAGGGAAAAGTCATGCGAGCGCTCTTCATCCAGACGCAGCTGTGCGCTCAGGCGCCGCTCCACGGCTTCTACCCGCTTGCGTTCAGAGATGTCGGCATAGGTGGTGACAAAGCCCCCGCCGGGCATGGGTGCGCCGCGCACCTCCAGCGTCACCCCGTTGGGGCGCACGCGTTCAAACTGGTGTACTACCGGCTGGCGGGCGCGTTCAATAATGGTTTGCACCATCTGCTCGTGGTCGCCCTCGCCGTATTCCTTGCGGTCTGCGTTGAAGCGGATGATGTGCTCGAAGCTGGTGCTGGCGCCACGGAACAGCGCATCCGGAAAGTCCAGGGTATCCTGGAACATGCGGTTGTAGGCAATCAGCTTCAGGTCCTTGTCAAAGGCGCTCAGGCCCACCGGAATGTTGTCCAGAATGTTGCGCATCAGGTTGCGTGACTGCGCCGTGGCGGCAAAGGCCAGGTTGCGCTCCACCTGCCGGCGATAAAACAGAAAGCCCAGCAGCAACACAAACAGCGCCACCACCGGGCCTATGTATTTCAGCAGGTCGCGCAGGCCGACCTCTTTGGTTTCGTACAGGCCAAACCACTTCTCATACAGACTGTTGTACAGGCCATTGGCCTTGGTGAGCGCCAGGCCCTCGTTGAGCTGGGCCAGCAAATCCGCTTGATGGGGTTGCGTGGCAAAGGCAAATTTTTGCGAGAACCCCACCGTGATCGGCAGCGCCCTCAGGTTGACCAGGCCCAGCTTTTGCTGCGTCTGCAGGCCCGTGAGCTTGCTCAGGAGCATGGCGTCGTGCTGGCCATTGGCCAACTCTTGCAGCCCCTCGGCGGCGGTATCCACTAGCACCAGCCCGGGCCCCCAGCCCTGGTCCAGTGCATAGTCGTGCGCCAGGTCGGCCTTGATGACGATGATGGACTTGCCGGCCAGATCGTCCTCGGACTGAATGCCGTGCTGGTCGCTGCGCGTGAAGATGGCGCCATGCACCGTGACATGGGGCACGGTGAAGTCAACGAACTTGTGCCGTTCTTCCGACATGGCCAGGTTGATCAGCACATCAATCTTGCCCGCTTTGAACTCTTCCAGCAGCAGATGAAAGGGCCGCACCCGCAGTGTGTATGGCAGGTGATTTTCAGCAGCCACGGCCTGCCACAAATCGACCGTGAAGCCACCGGCATCCTGGTCCGTCATGCCGGTGGAAAAAGGAGGAAAGTCCTGCTCGCTGCCGACTACCAGGGTGTGGGGCTGTTTGGGCAATGCGAGCGGAGTCGCCGCGGCTGCGGCATTGCCCTGGTGTGTGGTCAAGGCCAGGGCCGGGTCGGTGGCAAGGGCGGTGATCAGCAGGGCAATACAAAGGCTTGCCAGTCCCCGAAATGCTGCGTTTCCAAAGGACTGCCGGCGCACGCGCATCAGGCCGCTGCTCCACCGTTTTATTGTCATTTTTCATTCTAGTGCCGTATCGATGCGGCGGGCACTATTTGTGCGGTTCCATGTGCCGCTGCACGGATTGCCGTGGCGAAGGGGACGCTGCCTGCGTCTTGCCCGAATCCCTACAAATCGAAGTACCAGCGTGCCGAGTGAAAAAACACCGGTGCCGCAAAGCACAGCGCATCAACCCGGTCCAGCAGGCCGCCGGCGCCGGTGATGGCCAGGCCCTCCTGGCCCCAGCTGGGAATGCCGCGGTCGCGTTTGAGGGCCTTCATCACAAAGTGGCCCAGCGAGCCGGCCAGGCAGGCGATGAACGAGAAGGCGAAGGCGGTGCCCGGCACCCAGGGCGTGATACCGGCCAGTGCTGCGCCAAACACGCTGGCCACGGCTATGCCTATCCACCAGCTCGGCCAGTTGAAGCTGTTGCTGATGGCCGGTGCCACCGGCTTTTTTTGCAACCAGCGCCCGCACAGGTGCTGGGTCACCATGCATACCTGCACCACCATCACCAGAAAAAACACCATGAAGGCGTTGCGGTGGTCGTAGCCGGGGAAGTGCAGCATCAGCAGCGCCGGCACATGGCTCATGCCGTAGATGCAGACCATGATGCCCCACTGCAGCTTGGCATTGCGCTCCAGAAAGCGCAGCGGGTCGTTGGACAGTGCGCTGACCACCGGCAGGGCCAGGAACACAAACACCGGAATGAACACGGCAAACATGTCGAAGTGCTCGGCCCAGACCAGCTGGTATTGCAGCGGCAGCACCACAAAAAAGGCCAGCACCAGGCTGCGGTGGTCGCCCCGGCGCGTGGGCGAGAGCGTCAAAAATTCGCGCAGCGCAAAGAACGACACCACGGCAAACAAAATCAGGGCGATGCGGTTGCCCATCATCCAGCCCAGCCAGAACACCAGCACCATGAACCAGCTGGTGCGCAGGATGCCGTTGATGCTGCGCAGGTTGGCGCGGCGCTGCTCGGCCTCTTTGTCGTCGGCAAACTCCTTGATGGAAAAGGCAAAGGCCGTCACGCTGGCCAGCAGCAGCAGGCCGAACACCAGCACAAACAAGGCGCCAATCTGCTGCGTGGCGTTGAGGTTTTTCAGGTAGAAATACATGGGGCGGGCCGGGGGCCTAGACGTCGCGCAGGGCGATGACGGCATCGCGGGCGCGCTCCAGAAAGGCGCGACGCTCTTCTCCGGGCTGCAGTTGCATGGGCTTGCCGAAGGTCACCGAGCACAGCACCGGCACCGGCACCACCTCGCCCTTGGGCAGCACATGCTGCACATTGTTGATCCAGGCCGGCACCAGCACTGCCTGCGGGCATTTCAGCGCCAGGTTGTAGAGGCCGGCCTTGAAGGCCTGGGGCTCACCCGTGTGGCCGCGCGTGCCTTCGGGGAACAGGATGATGGAGTCGCCCTTGGCCAGCGCGTCGAGCAGCGGCTCCAGCGGGTCTTCGTCGGTCGTGCGGTCGCGCGCCACATAGATGACGTTGAACACGGCCGAGGTCAGCCACTGCTTGAAGGGGGTTTTGGTCCAGTAGTCGCGCGCGGCAATGGCGCGGGTCATGTGGCGCAGTTCCTTGGGCAGGGCAGCCCAGATCATCACCAGATCGGCGTGGCTCTGGTGGTTGGCAAAGTAGATGCGCTGCTCGGCCTTGGGTGGGCAGCCATACCAGCGCGCCTGCGATCCCGTCAGCACGCGGATCAGACCGAGCAAAAAATAAGCCATCAACTTCGCCAACATGGCCGCGATGATACAGAGCGCGCGAGGTGGTTTGGGGTATTCTGGCGGGCCCTTGCAGGCACTGCCGCCTGCTCCCCGGAGAAATCACCCGCCATGCCCCACACCCCAGACCACCGGCCCGCGCAGGCCGTGCCGCCGCCACGCATTGGCATCATCGGCTTTGGCGCCATGGGCGCGGCCATGGCGCGCAACCTGCAGGCCCGCCACTACGCCGTCAGCGTGCGCGACATACGCCCCGAAGCACAGGCCGAGGCGCAGGCCTGCGGCATGGCCGTGGCAGCCTCGCCCGCCGAGCTGGCCGCCGGCGTGGACGTGCTGGCCGTGGTGGTGGTGAATGCGGCACAAATTGCCGACGTGCTGTACGGCACACCCGACTGCCCCGGCGTGCGGGCCGGCAGCCGGCCCGGGCAGACCGTGCTCTTGTGCTCCACCATTGCGCCCGACGACACCATCGGCTTTGCGCAGGGTCTGGAGGCGGCCGGGGTGGTGGTGATTGACGCGCCGATTTCCGGTGGACCGGCCCGGGCCCTGAGCGGCGCCATGAGCATGATGCTGGCCGGCCCGCCCGCAGCACTGCAGGCACTGGAAGGCCTGCTGGCCGATCTGGCGCAAAACCGCTTTCATCTGGGCGCGAAGACCGGTGACGCGGCCAAGGCCAAGCTGGTCAACAACCTGCTGGCCGGCATCAACCTGGCCGCCGGTGCCGAGGCGCTGGCGCTGGGCATGCGGCTGGGCCTTGCGCCACAAACCATTTTTGACATCGTCACGGCCAGCAGCGGCAACTCCTGGATCTTTCAGGACCGCATGGCGCGTGCCATTGCCGAAGACTTCGCCCCGCGCGCCGCCGCGCCGGTGCTGACCAAGGACCTGGGCCTGGCCGTGGCCCTGGCCGCCACCGTGCAGGCTGCGACGCCGCTGGGTGCCGTGGCGCACGCCAGATTTCAGGACACCGTGGCCGGCGGCTGGGCCGCACTGGATGACGCGGCGATTTTGAAAACCTATCTCTCTTCCCCCACCGAACACGCAAAGGTTTCGACATGACATCCACTTCCAAGATCGCCCTGGTCACCGGTGCCGGCACCGGTATCGGCCGTGCCGTTGCCCTGGCTCTGCTGGGTGACGGCTACACCGTGGTGCTGGCCGGGCGCCGGCTGGAGCCGCTGCAGGCCGTGGCCCAGGCCGCCGGCACCGAGCGCGCGCACGCCTTCAGCGCCGACATCAGCCAGCCGCAGGCGGTGGATGCGCTTTTTGCCAGGATCCGCGCGCAGTTCGGCCGGCTCGATGTGCTGTTCAACAACGCCGGCATGAGTGGCCCCAAGGTGGCCTTTGAAGACATCACCTTTGCGCAGTGGCAGGAGGTGGTCAA
>CANBTQ010000265.1 GCA_947372425.1 Comamonadaceae bacterium
GCCCAGCCGGAATAGCTGTTGAGCATGGACACCACCACCGGCATGTCGGCGCCGCCAATGGCCATCACCATGTGGATGCCGAACAGCAGGGCGATCACGGTCATCACGACCACCGGTGTCATGGCCTCGGCAATGGTGTGCGATTCCATGAACACACCACCAAAATAGATCACCACCAGCAGGCCGGCCAGGTTCATGAAGTGGCGTCCGGGCAGCAACAGCGGATTGCCGCCTATGCGGCCCGAGAGCTTGCCAAAGGCGATGATGGAGCCGGAGAAGGTCATGGCGCCGATCAGGATGCCGATGTAGATCTCCATCTCATGGATCGACTTGGCCGCACCGGTGAATTCCTTGGCCGCTTCCGGGTCGATGAAGGTGGCAAAGCCGACCAGCATCGCAGCCAGACCCACCATGCTGTGCATCAGCGCCACCAGCTCGGGCATCTGCGTCATTTGCACGGTTTTGGCGGCGTACAGGCCGATGCCGGCACCAACCAGCATGGCGATCAGAATCCAGGCGTAACCGGAAGCGCCGACCTTGGGGCCCAGCACTGTGGCCAGCACGGCGATGGTCATGCCTATCATGCCAAACAGATTACCGCGGCGTGAAGACTCCTGGTTGGACAGGCCACCCAGGCTGAGGATGAAGAGAATGGTGGCTCCGATATAGGAGACTGTGGACAAACTTGCAGACATCAGTCGTCTCCTTATTTACGGAACATGGCCAGCATGCGCTGGGTCACGGCGAAGCCGCCGAACATATTGATGGAGGTGAGCACAATGCCCAGCGCCGCCAACCAGCGAATCCAGTCGTCGGGCCTTCCTGCCGCGCCCACCACCAGCGGTGGCGCAATCTGTACCAGGGCGCCGATGGCGATGATGCTGCTGATGGCGTTGGTCACGCTCATCAGTGGCGTGTGCAGCGCCGGTTTGACATTCCACACCACCATATAGCCCACAAAGCAGGCCAGCACGA
The DNA here is from genome assembly GCA_947372425.1 of Comamonadaceae bacterium. Taxonomy (GTDB): domain Bacteria; phylum Pseudomonadota; class Gammaproteobacteria; order Burkholderiales; family Burkholderiaceae_C; genus Allorhodoferax. The sequence goes on from CANBTQ010000265.1 coordinate 976, forward strand.
ACACCGTGAAGTGCGCCAGGAAGGCCTCGGGCGCATTCGCGCCCACAAACCAGAACAGGGCTGCCGCCACGCCGAACATCACCGCCAGCTTGTTGCCGGCCATGGGCTCGCTCGGTGCGCCATGGCCATGCGCTTTTTTCGCAGCCGGTGCCGTTGCCGGCTTGGCAGCAGCAGCGGGCGCCGCAGCCACCTTGGGTGCCGGTGCCGGCCAGGTGATGGCACCGTCCTTGGTGACAGTCAGGCCGCGGATGGCATCGTCTTCCATGTTGACGTTGATGATGCCGTCCTTGGTCTTGCACAGCTCTTCCGTCAGGCGAAACAGGTTGGTGGAGTACAGCGTGGACGACTGGCGCGACAGGCGCGACACCAGATCGGTGTAGCCGACGATGGTCACACCATGTGTCACCACCGCCTGGCCGGGCACGGTCAACTCGCAGTTGCCGCCCTGCTCTGCCGCCATGTCAACAATCACGCTACCGGCCTTCATGCTCTTCACCATGTCGGCGGTAATGAGCTTGGGCGCTGGTTTGCCGGGGATCAGCGCGGTGGTGATGATGATGTCCACCTCCTTGGCCTGCTTGGCGTACATGGCGCGCTGGGCCTGCTGGAAGCCCTCGCTCATAACCTTGGCGTAGCCGCCGCCGCCGGAGCCTTCTTCCTCGTAATCGACCTTGACGAACTCGCCGCCCAGCGACACGACCTGATCGGCCACTTCGGCGCGGGTGTCATTGGCGCGCACGATGGCGCCCAGGCTGGCGGCCGTGCCGATGGCGGCCAGTCCGGCCACACCGGCACCGGCAATAAATACCTTGGCCGGCGGCACCTTGCCCGCCGCCGTGATCTGGCCATTGAAGAAGCGACCGAAGGCGTTGGCCGCCTCAATCACGGCGCGGTAGCCGGCAACACCCGCTTGCGAGGTCAGGGCGTCCATCTTCTGGGCGCGGCTCAGGGTGCGCGGCAGCGCATCAATCGCCAGTACGGTCACCTTCTTCGCCGTGAGCTGCTGCATCAAATCGGGGTTTTGCGCCGGCCAGATGAAGCCGATCAGCGTCTGCCCCGGGTGCGTGGCCGCCACTTCATCCAGGCTGGGCGGGCGCACCTTGAACACGATGTCGGAGCCGGCCCAAAGCTGGGCTGCACTCTCCACCACAGTCGCGCCAGCGGCACGGTACGCGTCATCGCTCAAATCCGCCGCATCCCCGGCACCCGACTCCACGGCGACAGAAAAGCCCAGTTTGATGAGCTTTTCAACCACCTCGGGCACAGTGGCCACACGTTTTTCACCAGGGAAGATTTCGCGCGGCACGCCTATGCGTTGCGCTGCTTGAGTGTTCGCGGGGGCAGCGGAATCACCCGATGTTGCCCCAGTTGCTACGCCAGTCTGCATGAAGCGACTCCTCGACAATATTATTGGAAACAGCCCGTGCAGCAACTCGGGTTCGGCCAGCATGTCTGAGCAACTGCGGACGCGAGCTTAACTGAAAATACCGCGGCTCCCGCCCCCCATATCAGTGACCTGCCTCAATGAATCGTGAATCTCCTGGGCAATGGTGCAGTGCCGCAGCCGCACACCTAGAATCGGACCATGGTCAAACAACGCATCGTCGTGGGCTTGAGCGGTGGGGTCGACTCCGCCGTCACCGCCCATCTTCTCAAGCAGCAAGGGCACGAAGTCATCGGCATTTTCATGAAAAACTGGGAAGACGATGACGACAGCGAATACTGCTCGTCCAACATCGACTTCGTGGACGCCGCCGCTGTGGCCGACGTCCTTGGTATCGAGATTGAGCACGTCAACTTTGCCGCCGACTACAAGGACCGGGTCTTCGCCGAGTTCCTGCGTGAATACCAGGCCGGCCGTACGCCCAACCCCGATATCCTGTGCAATGCCGAGATCAAGTTCAAGGCTTTTCTGGACCATGCCATGCGCCTGGGTGCGGACAAAATCGCCACCGGTCACTATGCAAGAGTCCGGCAGAACCCTGCAACCGGCTTGCACGAGCTGCTCAAGGGCCTGGACCCGTCCAAAGACCAGAGCTACTTTCTGCACCGCCTGAACCAGGCCCAGTTGTCCAAGACCCTGTTTCCGGTCGGCGAGTTGCAAAAGACGGAGGTGCGGCGCATCGCCGCCGAAATCCAGCTGCCCAATGCCAGGAAGAAAGACTCCACCGGCATCTGTTTTATCGGTGAGCGCCCGTTCCGCGATTTTCTGAACCGCTACATCTCCAAAGAGCCGGGCCCCATCAAGAACCCCAAGGGACACACCATTGGTGAACATGTGGGCTTGTCCTTCTACACCCTGGGGCAGCGCCAGGGGCTGGGCATTGGCGGTCTCAAGGTCAAGGGCGCCCAGCGCGGTGGTGGTGAGCACGAGCCCTGGTTTGTAGCGCGCAAGGATATGGAGCACAACACCCTGTGGGTGGTGCAGGGCCACGAGCACCCCTGGCTGCTGTCCAGCCAGCTCACGGCGCAGGACGCCAGCTGGTGCGCGGGCCAGGTTCCGGCAGACAGCCCCCTGTCAGCCAAAACACGCTACCGCCAAAGCGACGCCCCCTGCCAGTTCCAGGGCCTGGGGGCCGAGGGTTTTGCACTGACGTTCCCGCAAGCGCAATGGGCCGTCACACCGGGCCAGTCGGCTGTGCTGTATGACGGTGAAGTGTGTTTGGGTGGCGGCGTCATCCGCTAAGCAGCCGGCTCCCGGTGAACGCCGTCCGATGGACCAGTCACGGACTGACCCATTCGCCGCCTAATTGCTCTGCACCTGTACGCAGTAACTGACTGCGCCGCCATCTTGCGGCTGCAGTCCTGTGACCGGTCCACCCGCATCGCCCACGGTCCAGGTGATGGCGCCGGTGGTGGCTCCCGTGGCGGGCGCAGCCACACTGCAGCCCGTCACACCCCGGGCCGGTGTGCTCAGACACAGCGCAGTTTTAAAGGTCGTGTAATACGGCACCATGTCATGCACCTCCACAGCCGTCAGCGGTGCGGCTGTGTTGTTGGTGTAGCGTATGCGGTACTCCAGCGCAGCACCGGGGCGCGCACTTCCCCCGACACCGTATGCCGCTGTCGTGTTGCCCACCGACTCCGCCACCGTAGTCGGACAGGTGGTGAGGGTTCGCACTTCCTTGACCAGCGTCAGCCCGGCGGTGCTGACCATGGTCAGATCGATGTTCTTGAGCACATGGCTCTGGCTAGACGGGCTCAGTGTGGGCGTGGACCAGCTTTCCGTGGCAGTGAGCGTGGTGCTGTCCAGGGCGCCATTGAAGGCGGCACTGGGGGTGAACACGCGATTGAGCAGACAGACCCTGTCGCCGGCTGCCACGTTCACACTGGTGGTGAGAACCGTATCACCACCGTCCAACTGGCCATCACAGTTGTTGTCACGGAAAATCACGCTGGTCCACACCGCTCCGGCCGGGTTGGGCGCCTCGCTGGTGCCAAACTGCACACTGCCCGCACTGCCAGCGGTGTAGATGTGGGAATAGACCACGGCGCTGCCCGCAACAGTCTGCTGCGTGCCGTCCGTGATCAACGTGCTCAGCGGTGCATTGCCGAGCACCACATTGCTGTAGCTGCTGCCACTGGTCGGCGTAAAGCTCAAGGTCGTGCTGCTGGCGTTGTAACCGGTG
>CANBTQ010000266.1 GCA_947372425.1 Comamonadaceae bacterium
CATCCAGGGCATGCTGGCCAAGGGTGAAAAACTGCCTGTGGACTTCACCAACCGCGTCATTTACTACGTGGGCCCGGTAGACCCCGTAGCCGGCGAAGCCGTCGGCCCTGCGGGTCCCACGACTGCCACGCGGATGGACGGCTCCGGCCCGGTGTACCTGGACCCGCCCAGCCTGGACCTGTGGCCCAACGTCAACTGGACGCCCGACTACGTCAAGAGCAAAAAGGTCGACCTCAACACCCTGACCAAGGAAGAAGTAGCCAGCTGGAAACCCGGCGACACCCTGCTGCTCAACGGCAAGATGCTGACCGGCCGCGACGCTGCCCACAAGCGCATACAGGGCATGCTGGCCAAGGGCGAACCGTTGCCGGTGGACTTCACCAACCGCGTGATTTACTACGTCGGCCCGGTCGATCCGGTGGCCGGCGAAGCGGTTGGCCCTGCCGGCCCGACGACTGCGACCCGCATGGATGGTTTTACCGAAATGATGCTGGCCCAAACCGGCCTGATCTCCATGGTTGGCAAGGCCGAGCGCGGCCCGGTCGCCATCGAAGCCATCAAGAAGCACAAGAGTGCCTACCTGATGGCCGTGGGCGGTGCCGCCTACCTGGTCAGCAAGGCCATCAAGCAGGCCAAGGTGGTGGGCTTTGCCGACCTGGGCATGGAAGCCATTTATGAATTCGACGTGGTCGACATGCCGGTCACCGTGGCCGTGGATGCCGGTGGCACCAGCGCGCACATCACCGGACCGGCCGAATGGCAGAAGAAGATCGCCACGGGCGAGTTCAAAAACATTCCGGTGACTTCACGCTAAAGCCCTTGAAACTGGCCGCAGACAGCACACGCCCCATCGGTGTCTTTGACAGCGGTGTCGGGGGGCTGAGTGTGCTGCGCGCGCTACAGGCCGAGTTGCCGCGGGAACGATTTGTCTATGTGGCCGACAACGGCCATGCGCCTTATGGCGAGCGGGACGATGCCCATGTGCTGAAGCGCTCGCACACCATCGCCGACTACCTCGTCGCCAGCCACAACATCAAGGCGCTGGTGGTGGCCTGCAACACGGCCACGGCAGCTGCGATTCACACGCTGCGCGCCGCCTACGCGGAATTGCCCATCATCGGCATTGAGCCAGCTCTCAAACCGGCTGCTGCGGTCAGCAAAACCGGCGTAATCGGCGTGATGGCGACACGCGGAACGCTGAACAGTGAAAAGTTTCGCAAGCTGCTCAGCAGCCTGCACGGAACCGGCACTTTTGTGCTGCAGCCCTGTGACGGACTGGCCGACGCCATTGAGCGATCCGATGCAACGCGCACCCTCGCCTTGTGCACCACATACACAAATGCCATGGGTCCTTTCGGAACAGCACCGGGCGCCATGGATACGCTGGTACTCGGCTGCACCCACTACGCCTTTGCGACCGAAGCGCTGGAGGCATTGGTCGGCCACCAGGCGGCTCTTCTCGATGGTGGAGTGCCGGTAGCCCGACAGACCCGGCGTCTGCTGGAAAAAGCGCATCTCGCCATGCCGGTCGATGCGCCGGCGGTGGGGAATGGCGCATCGCCCAGCACCCTCTTTTACTCCACCGGAAACACGGCCTTACTGGACTCGGCTGTGCGCCGCTGGCTGCGGGCAGACGGCCATACCCTGGCTTTGGGCCCTGCTGCCTGACCGGGCGTCACTGCACCCTACGCGGAAACCAAGCCCTGGGACCATATGCGATTCCAGAGCCGTTCGACTGCAGGGTCACCCCGCAGACTGGCTAGCCGGGGGTCATCGCGGGTCCAGGCAAACTGCGGCAAACCGCGTTCACTGGCGTCCTGCAAGAGCAGAATCGCCTTTTCACGCTCGCCAAGCGCAAGGTAGGCCGGGGCAAGCGAGGCCGTGGGTAAAGGGAGACTGGACTCTTCAATGGCTGCCAGCACATCACGGGCTTCGTCATGGCGCCCTGCAAATGCCAGCGCATAGGCCAGTGGCGTATGCATCAGGGGCGTATGGGGAGCCAGGGCCATGGCCTTCCAGCCAAAAGCAACCGCCTCGTCGTGCATCCCGTTGACAGACGTAATGATCGAGGCAATGCCCTGCGAGTTGTCCACGGTTGGAAAGCGTTTTGCGAGGTCTAGGGCCAGCTCCAATGCTTCGCTGTTTTTTCCGGCGAACATCAAGTACAGCGCCAATATCGAATTGACTGCATGGCTTAGCGAATTGAGTTCTAGGGCGCGCCGCATCATGTGCACCGACTCCTCCAGGCGCCCCGCTGCCTGCAAAGCCCAACCTCTGAGCAAGTTTGCGACCCAATAGTCCGGGTCGATCGCGATTGCGCGATCCAGGTCTTCCATACCGCGTGCGCCATCCTGCTCGATCATCACCCGCACCCATCCCAAAATGGATAGGGCAGATGCCGACTGCGGATCAATTTGGAGCGCCGTCTGCGCAGCTTCTTTTGCCAGCCATCCGGCTTCGCGCGGCGGGCGCAATGAGCGCATGGCCTGGAATATGCGAATTTCGGCCAGGGTGGACCAGGCTGCGGAAAAGGATGGGTCCAGACTGATTGCCAGCCTGACAGCACTGGCTGCTGCTTCGATGTCCTCCACAGACTGCCGCGCCAAAAACTCGCGCGCACTGATCAGGGCGGCAATCGCACTCGGGCGCATGGAATGCGTCAAGGCATTCAGTGACGATGATTCCTTCATGGTGACTTCACGGACCGGAACCGTCACCCGAAAGCCCGAGTTGTAAACCGTTTCAACCACCTCGGCACCACCGGAAGAATGCATGGCAACCCGCAAGCGATACACCGTGCGGGAAATACTTTCATCCGACGTTTCGTTGGTACCCCAGACCTTGACCATCAGGTCCTCCTTACGGACGATCTGCCCCCGCGCGATCAGCAGGGCCTGCAACAGACCTTTTTCCTTGGGTGGCAAATGCACCGGCTGCCCGTCGTACACCAGACCGGCATGCGCGTCAAAGGTGTAATTTGCGAACTTGTATAGGGTGGTCATAAGTCAAAAAAGCGACTTCGCTTCCTGGTTGGTATAAGTTTGATGAACCATGCAGCATGGACGAATGACCGTCCGAGTTGCCTGAACTTGCAAACCAACTATCGTGGCTATCGATACACCGGAATGATCACTTTGTCCGTGTTCGGACAGTTTTCGAAAATTCTTGTACAACCACCATCAGGAACTCATCCGCTACGGGATGGTCCGGAGATACATTTTGGGAAGGAATAAGTGGTGTGCCCGGAGGGGATCGAACCCCCGACCCACAGCTTAGAAGGCTGTTGCTCTGTCCAACTGAGCTACGGGCACGTGCTGTGAATCCAGCGACATTGACTGTTGTGCAACCTGAAACCCAACCATGCAGACAGGCCACAAAAACAGTACGCAATCATAGCTTCAAGCCGCGCCGCTACCCCGGCATCACACAACAAGGGCACGCGGATGGGATGAATGAAAAAAGCCGCTAAGCAATCACGCTTAACGGCTTTTCAATTACCTTTGGTCGGGGCGAAAGGATTCGAACCTTCGACCCTCTGGTCCCAAACCAGATGCGCTACCAGGCTGCGCTACGCCCCGACTCCAAGTATTCTAACCGCTCACGTCAAGGCAGCTGTTGCGGCCCTCACTATTTTTCGCCCTGGCCTACGAGCCATTCAATATGCAAATACATCCCGAGCTCCCCTGGCTGAAACCGGGCGATGCCTTTCCTGATACGGCATTGGCATGGCCCGCCGACTCCGATGCACCAGGTCTGCTAGCCGCAGGCGGAAGTCTGGATGCAGGCAGTCTGGTGCGCGCCTATTCACAGGGCGTGTTTCCCTGGTTCAGCGACGGGCAACCGATCTTGTGGTGGAGTACCGATCCGCGCATGGTGCTCGACGTCAAGCACTTCAAATTACACCGCTCCATGCGCAAAGCGATCAATAACTTCCGACTTGACCCGCGCTGCGAAATCCGCTGTGACTTTGCCTTCGAGAAGGTGATTGAACAATGCGCGCACACCCCGCGCAATGGCCAACGCGGCACCTGGATTGTTCCGGACATGGTTGCAGCCTATCGGGATTTGCATCGGCAAGGCTTCGCGCACAGTGTCGAAACCTGGGTGGATCAGCAATTGGTAGGCGGTCTCTACTGTGTGGCCATAGGGCGTGCAGTTTTTGGCGAGTCGATGTTTGCCCTTCAGGACAATGCATCCAAGCTGGCGTTGGCTGCTTTGGTAGGCTTTTGCCGGGCCCACGGTGTGCAGATGATTGATTGTCAGCAAAACACGCGGCATCTCGCGTCTCTGGGCGCTGGCGAGATACCCCGCCCGCAATTTGTAGCGCAAGTAGAGAAGTCCATTGTGCTGCCGCCACTCACGTGGACCTTCGACCCTCTATACTGGTCCCATATTCTGGACACCTGACAATTCTCCTGTGACAGATCTCAAGGACCTCCCGCTCCAAACCCTGCAGTTCTATGCGACTGCACCCTACAGTTGCAGCTATTTGCCGGAGCGCATGGCCAGATCCCAGGTGGCAACGCCCAGCCACCTGATCAACAATTCAACCTACTCTGAACTGGTTGGACGCGGTTTTCGCCGCAG